>JAIRRL010000042.1 GCA_031255985.1 Gracilibacteraceae bacterium | reverse complement strand
CCGGCGCCGGCCCGCGCCCGGTCTTCCTGACCCTCCGCGTTGTTCATATTGCTGTACAGCAGATCAGCGAAACCCGTCGCTCCGTTTTTGTAACCGGAAGTGTTCACATTGCTCAGGTTGTTGGCGATGACATTCATGGCCTGTTCCTGAGCCAGCGCCCCGCTGCGGGCGTTATAAAACGAACTGATCACGGCAACCTCCTTTCCGCATAGACCGTTAATCCCTAGACCGGCCGCCCGATTTCCGTTACGGTCTGACCGGTCGTCTCGTCCAGCATCTTCATAATCCGCGAGTAAGTTTGGAATTCCCTGGCGCTGACCATGGCCAGCGACATCTCTTTCGTCATGTTAGTATTGGAGCGTTCCAGCGACTGCCAGACGATCGTCTGCGCGAACTGGGGAACGGCGTCCTCCGGGGCGGTGAAAAACCCGTCCTCGGCTTTGAGCAGGGCGGCGTTGTCGGCAGTGGCGAATAAACCTATCTGCGCCGTCAGCTGCCCGTTTTCATACAGCCCGCCTTCGCTGTCGGCGGTAAAATCCGCCCCGCCGAGCCTTATCGGCGCCCCGTTCACGTCAAGGACATTGCCGCCGCGGACGTGAACCAGGTTGCCGTCCGCGTCCAGAGCGAACTCGCCGTTGCGCGTCCACAGCACCGCGCCGTCCTCCCGCTCGACCGCGAAAAATCCCTCGCCCCGTACGGCAAAATCCAGCGTCCGTTCCGTCGCCGCGAAACCGCCCTGGGTAAAATCAACCCAGGTTTCCTCCACCCGCCGCCCGAACACCGCCTGGCCCACCGCGCCGGAATCGGCCATCGCCAGCCGCGTCAGCAGCTTGGCCGCGAAAGTCGTATCGCGCGGCACGTCCCGCTTATACCCGGCGGTATTCAGATTGGCCACATTGTTGGCGATAACGCTCAGATTCCTGTTCTCGGTGATCGCCCCCGCTGTGGCGGTATAATAGCCGCGTATCATGCTTCTCCCTCCCCATATAAATAATTTTGCAGCTTCTTTTTCATTTTCTTCAGGGCGCCGTTATGCATCTGGCAAATTCTGGAAGACGACACGCCGAGAATATAGGCGATGTCTTTTTTTTTCAATTCCTCGTAATAATGCAAAGTCATAACCAATTTCTCCCGTTCGGTCAGTTCGTCCAGTGATTCGGTGATCACGGCGCGCAGCTCTTTTTCCTCCACGGAAACCCCCGGCTGATGCTCCGCGTTTTGGGCCACGCTTTCCCGGAAACCTTTCGTGCCGTACAGGCCCACGTCCACCAGTTCCTCATACGAGAGCAGATGAAACATATGCTCCTCGCTGATGATTTTTTCCACCGCCCGCACCTCCATGTTCAGGTGCGCGGCGATTTCTTCCGTGGCGGGCATCCGGCCCAGTTTGGCGCTTAGAACGTCCGTGGCGCCGCTGAGCAGCACCGCTTCCTTTTTCAGCCGCTTGGTCACCCAATCCTGATTGCGGACAAAATCAATGATGGCCCCGCGCACGCGGATGGAGGCGTATGATTTGAACTGGCTCTTTTTCTCCGGGTCGTAGTTTTCGATCGCCTCCAGCAAAACAACGAATCCCTGATTGATCATGTCCTCCATTTCAGCGAAATTCCTGTAGGCGCCGCGCATCTGGTAAGCATAGAGCCGGACAATATACATGTACTCCATGGCCAGCTCGTTGCGCAGTTCGATATCCCCCGTCCGCCAGTATTCTTCCCAGACAGCCTGTTCCGCTTCCCGGCCCGGCGACTCGTTACTGAGCGTCATCGCCGTCACCGCCTTTCAGCTGTCTGGCCCTGCCGGGCGGCGGCGCCGAGAGTCAGGACGCCGACCGACTGTATCCGCACGGAACTGTCGATCTCATTAAAAGAAAGAACGGCGACGCTGGGGCAAAACTGCTCCGTGATGCGGTGGAAATACATGCGGACGCCGGGCGAGGTGACGACAATCGGCGTGGTGATGATGTCTTTCAGCCGGTTCATATGCTCCATCAGACTGTGAACGACGTCCTGGATGCTTTCCGGCGGAATGGACAGGTAAGTCGAGTGTTCGCTCTGCTTGACGCCGGCGATAATCATGTTTTCAATCTCGGCGTCCAGCGTCAGCACCCGGATCAGACCGTGTTCGGCGTAACGGCGGGTAATTGTGCGTTTCAGCCGCTGGCGCGCGTATTCGGTCAGGAGATCGACGTCGCGCACCGACCCGGCGTAATCGGCCACGGTCTCAAGGATGGTCTCCACATCCCTGATGGGAATTCCTTCCCGCAGCAGATTGGAGAGCAGTTTTTGCAGGTTGCCGTAACTCAGCAGCGCCGGCGTCACCTCGTCCACCAGCGGCGCGTTGTACTGCCTGACATTGTCGAGCAAGCTCAGGAGATCCTGGCGGCTGAAAAGCTCGGCCGCGTGCGCCTTGATCACTTCGGACAAATGCGTGACCATGACGGAAAGCGCGTCTATGACCGTATAGCCGTAAATCTCCGCCAACTCCCTCTTGTCGGGGGTGATCCAGCGGCTCGGTATCCCGTAGGCCGGCTCAATCGTCTCTATCCCGTCCACTTCCTGCTCCAAATTGCCCGGATCAAGGGCCAGGTAGTAATCAACCAGGATTTCGCCTCTTGCCACTTCCTCTCCTTTCAGCTTGATCACATACTGGTTGGGATTAAGCTGCCCGTTGTCCCGCAGCCGCACCGCCGGCACGACCATGCCCATGTCGAGTGCGAACTGGCGGCGAAAAAGCACCACCCGGTCGATGAAGCCGCCGCTTTTTTCCTCAACCAGCGGGATCAGGCTGTAGCCGAACTCCATCTCTATGGTCTCCACCGGCAAAATAGAGTAAATATTGTCAATATTGCGATAAAACTCAGTCTCACTGACTTCCTGCCGCCCGTCCGCCCCCACGCCGGCCAAAGCCGGCGCCAGCAACGTCTGTTCGCGCAGAAGGCGTACGCCGAAAAAGATATAGACGGCGGCCAGAGCGATCAGCTGCGGTTTGGGCATCCCCGGCACAAAACAGAAACAGATGAGTACGCCGCCGGCGATCAGCAAGGAAGTCGGCTGGGAGAGAAACTGTTTCCCCGCCTCAACGTTCAGATTGCCCTCGGAGGCCGCCCGCGTCACCACCATCGCCGTGGCGATGGAGATGACCAAAGCCGGAATCTGCGAAACCAGCCCGTCCCCCACCGTCGCGATGGAGTATATCTGCACGACTTCGCCGAACGTACCGCCGCCCTGCACCATGCCGATGATAATCCCGCCGACCAGGTTGATCACAGCGATGATGATGGAGGCAATAGCGTCTCCCTTCACGAGTTTGGTCGCCCCGTCCATCGCCCCGTAAAAATCCGATTCCCGCTGGATTTTTTCCCGCCGGCCCCTGGCTTCCGTTTCATTGATCAGGCCGGAATTCAAATCGGCGTCAATCGCCATCTGTTTGCCGGGCATGGCGTCCAAAGTAAAACGGGCCGCTACTTCCGCGATGCGTTCCGCCCCTTTGGTGATGACGAGGTACTGGACTATGACGATGATAGTGAAGATCACGAGACCGACCACAATATTGCCGCGCAGCACGAATTCCCCGAAAGTCTTGATCACCTGGCCGGCCTGGCCGTTGTTTGTGAGGATGAGGCGGGTGGAGGAAATATTCAAAGCGATGCGCAGGAGGGTGGTGACGAGCAGGACGGAAGGAAAAATGGAAAACTCCAACGGCCCCCGGATATACATGGTCATGAGCAAAATGATGACGGAAGCCGATATGCTGAAAATAAACATGAGGTCAAGGAGAGGCGTCGGCAGCGGCACGACGATGAGCGCGATAACGGCAATCACGAAAACGGCGATCAGATTATTGGCCACAAAGTTCAGAAACCATCTCATTGCGCGACGTTCCTCCGGTTAAGCCGGTAGAGCCAGGCGAACACTTCCGCCGCCGCCTGATAATACTCCGGCAGTATCTCCTGCCCTATTTCCACATGCTGGTAAATACCGCGGGCCAAAGCCGGGTTTTCCACGAAGGGAATCCCGCTGGCTTCCGCTATCTCATTTATTTTCAGCGCCACATAATCCTGGCCTTTCGCCAGAAGCACCGGCGCGGAGTTTTCATCTTCATTGTAACGGAGAGCGACGGAAAAATGGATCGGGTTGCGGATGACCACATCCGCTTTGGTCACGTCCATCATCATGCGGGCGCGGCTGATCTTCAGCTGTTCCTGCCGGCGATGCGATTTGATGAGCGGATCCCCTTCCAGTTGCTTGTACTCCTGTTTTACTTCATGTTTGGTCATACGCAGTCTCTTTTCATAATCCCAGCGCTGGTAGCGGTAGTCGAGAAAAGCGATGGCGGCGAAAACCAGGCCGATTTTCCATACGAGGGCGAACACTTTTTCCCCCGCGTAAATGAGAACGGCCACCGCCTCCATGTCAAAAAGCCGCGGCAATTCATAAAGGGTCTGGCGGATGCTTGAGTAGACCAATACGCCGATGATAACGATCTTCAGGAGGTTTTTTACCAGCTCGACGATGGAGCGGAGGGAAAACATGCGTTTCAAGCCGTTGATCGGGTTGAGATTGGAAAACTTGAACTTGAGTTTTTCAACCGTAAAAAGCATCCGTGTCTGAAACATCGACACGGCGGTATTGACGAACATAGCCGTAAAGAGC
>JAIRRL010000222.1 GCA_031255985.1 Gracilibacteraceae bacterium | reverse complement strand
TTCCGGTGATGTACTTGGCGATGGTTTCCATGTGCCAGATATGGTTTTCACCGCGCCACGTTTTGCCTTCAATCGCAAGGATATGGAAAGGCGCGATCCGATAATCGTCAAGACTTTTTACATCCCAACAGTAACGTCGGTATGCGTCCGTGTATAGATGAAGCGCGTCGGCACGATTCTTATACCGCTCTAACAGCGCGAATAAATCCGCTTTTTGGCTGGACTGAGCTTCTATGTCAACCGACCTATTGCCGAGAACAGCCGCCGCTTTGTTTATTGTGTCAACTACCGACGCCAGCCCGCTTCGCCCGGCGCGCCCGACAGAGGCGTATTGCTCTTCCAACAATTTTTGTGCTTTCGCAGACCACGGCATAAGCTCGGTGTCAAGGCATACCCAATCGGTACTAAAGTCATTCCAAAAGTCTGAATTGGCAAGCACGGTTTGAAGCCTTGTTAAAATAACATTTTCTGTTACTCCATCGTCAAAGAAGCGCCGCCCGGTTCTTGTGTAAATAATCCCAAAGCTGCCGTCGTTTACTCTGAACCGCCGAGCGGCGGTTTCCGCGTCTTTGCACAGTACGATTACCGCGCGGGAACCCATGTGCTTCTGCTCACATACTACCTTGCCGACGCCGCGCGTTTTGTAATAATCAAATGCTTCGGTAGGATACTCCAAATAGTCCGGCAACTTGCTTGTTTCACAAGGGGACATGGTGGGAGGCAGATAAATTAGCCAATGGGGGTCGGCGGCAAAACGGCTCATCACCTCCAATGCGGCGGCGGAATTTTCTGCGTTGATTTTTATACTACGACGCAAACGGGTGGAGAGATATTTCTGCCCCAGCACATCGTCAATATTTAATACATCGTCGTTTACGACAGGCTTATCAAGAAACGGCTTTGCCGGAGCATAGTATTCTTCCTGCGCTTCAACCTGCACAATTTCCTTTTCGGGATACCGCCAAGCGGTCAGCTTTCCGCCGAAAACACAGCCTGTGTCAATACAGAACGTGTTGTTGATTGCTTCAACCTCCGGTGTGGGCGTGTGTCCGTAGACGACCGCCGGTTTACCGCGATACTCATTCGCCCACGGCAAACGTACCGGCAAGCCGTATTCGTCGGTTTCGCCCGTTGTATCGCCATATAAACAAAAATCTCGAACACGACCGCTGCCGCGCCCATGATATTTTTCTTTCAACCCAGCGTGGGCAACCACCAATTTGCCGCTGTCGAAAACATAATGGCTGATAAGACTGTCTAAAAAGGTTTTCACTTCCGCGACAAATTCTTCACTTTCAGCGCTTAATTGTTCAACGGTTTTGTCAAGCCCATGTGTCAACTGCACTTTGGAGCCGCGCAAATGTTTCAGTAGTTTAACGTCATGGTTTCCGGCGATACAATAAGCAGCACCCGACTTAACCATGCCCATAACAAGGCGAAGCACTTCAATGTTTTTCAGGCCTCTGTCGCAGAGATCACCGAGAAATACCGCTCTGCGTCCTTCCGGCGGGGCAGCGGTATATTTTACTTTATCAACCGAATATCCGAGCCTATCAAGTAGGGCGCAAAGCTCGTCATAACAGCCGTGAACGTCACCAATAATGTCAAACGGACCGGTTTCGCTCTTTTTGTTGTTCCATAACGGCGTGCGGATTATCTCAACATTTTCAATATTATCTTCGCTTTTCAGCACATACACAAAACGGAAGCCATCTTTTTGCAAAAACTTAATAGAGCGGCGTAACTGCTCACGCTGCCGAGTAATGACATGACCACCGAAATCACGGTCTGGGCGCTGCTTGTTGCGCGCCCTACACAATTTTTCCGGCATATCCAAGACGATTGCGACGGCATGACAATTTTGTTCTTTTGCAAGATGCAAGACCGACGCACGGGCTTCTTTTTGTACATTTGTCGCGTCTATGACGGTCATAAGCCCAAGCTCCAGCCGCTTGTTGGCGACATAATACAGCGTGTCAAACGCTTGGGAGGTCACGAATTGATTGTTTTCATCATCGGAAATGAGGGCGCGGAAATAGTCGGAGGACAGCACCTCCGTAGGCTTGAAATATTTTTGGGCGAAAGTGGATTTTCCGCTACCGGACACGCCCATCAGCGCCACCACTGCGATTTCGGGAATCTCTATCCGCATATTGTAAACACCCCCATCTGCGTCGGCGCGCCGTGCGTTTCGTCCGCGTCGCCGATTTCCGAAAACTGCACGTCATATCCCGAGAATCTTGAATCTTTATATGTAAGCGAGCCTTGAAATAGTTGTATCCGCTCACGCATGAAGTCTCCGGCACGTTCTAATTTCAGCTTTTCACTTGCCCGTTCAAGAGCGACATGAGATACGTCAACGCCCGCAATATTGGTAAACTGCCGTTCTTTTACAAGCAGGTTCAGCAGATTTCCTTCTCCGCAGCCAATATCAATAACACGTTGCGCACCGTGGCTTTTCAACGCAGCGACTACACTACCAAGACGTTGCGTGTTCAGATTTAACTTTTTATCGGGCTTGTCCTCCGATTCTTCCGGCCCGGCGGTCAAAATTTCGCCGTCAACCGCGTTTGCGGCGGCAAGCCGCTCAAACGCCATATTCACAAGAGAACGACGGCGATTGAGGTAACGCCCTGTAATATATGCTTTTTCGGGATGATTCGGCAGCCAATCCTCGCCGATACGCAACAGCTTTTCTACTTCGTCCGCACCGACCCAATAATGCTTTTGCCTGTCAAATACAGGAATAAGCACATAAAGATGTTTTAGCAAATCGCGCAGACGAACCTTGCCGCTGATGGTCAGGTTCACATATTTGCTCTCGCCCCAATCGGGGAAATTTTCATCAGACACAAAGGTTTCATGGCTGACTTCATACCCAAGCGGCTCAAAAACGCTTTTCAGTTTTTCCTGTTCTCCCCAGCAGGGCAGCATAGTGACTGTCGCCGTCAAATCCAGCGGAGAATCGGACAACTCCTGATGAGCGTCCGCCCGTCCTGTCATGGCGGTGCCGAATACTTTTGAAATCGCCGTACTCAAAAAGGACGACGACACATAAGGGCGGTCGTTGACGTAATCAAACAGACCGCCGCCTGTGGCGCCAACCTTGCCGCGCGCCAAATCAATGGGGTCTATGTCCAACAAAAGCGCCGCCGTGGTGCGTTCGTCTGATATCTCCGGGTAAAAAACGTACGCCTTACCGTGGTTCAGTTCAAACACCTGCGGGCGATATGGATTTTTATAGAGCAGATAGCCGAGGTCGATTGTTTTCTTCCCTGTGTAGGTTATGGTTAAAAGCATATAATCACTTCCTGCCGTTATATTTCAGCTTTTATTATTTTTTGTGTTTTGGCGGCCTTTGTCCTTCCGTCAATCGGTTTGGGCGTGTCTTTCGGTATCACCCACATTTTACCGCCGAGCCGCTCCGCGCCTTTTATCCGCCCGTTGAGGCATAACGCCTGCACGCGGCGGTCGGTTATCCCCCATAATTCTCCGGCTTGTTTTGGCGTCATATACTCCATAATCATCGCGGCTCCTTTTGCTTCGACGGTTTATATAAATTATACTACGATTACGCGAATAATGCAAGAGGTAAATGAAACTTTAAGCCGAAAACGATTTGAAAAACCATATTCCCATAGGCGTTTTTACTTGCTACTTTCGCAATCGCCTGGATACTGATTTTTCAGGACTCTCAAAAAAACATTGACAGAAGCAAACGGCGGTTGTATACTATAACAAGAAGCGACATTCCGGCAGAATCCAAGTATATAGGCCCGCAGGAAGTTTGTCAATACCTAATAGGAAGCTTTTTTGGGGGAGGGATATAGTGTGACTTTCGGGGAAAAACTGCTCAATGCCCGGATAACGCTGAATTTGTCACAAACGGAGCTTGCTGAAAAAATCGGCGTGTCAGAGCGGTCGATTTACAGCTACGAACAGACCGGCACGTTGCCGAGAACCGCTGTCATCAAACGAATCGCTACCGCGCTCAATGTATCAGTGAGCTATCTCATGGACGAGGATGAAACCGACAAGATAAAAAACATCAGCGACGGGCTGTTTATCGCCAACGCAAAGAACGAATATGGCTACAAAGGGGCGCGGGAAGCGCAATCCGTCATCAGTCGGGCTTCCGCCCTGTTCGCCGGCGGCGAGCTTGACGATAAAGCGAAGGACATTTTCTTTCAAAGCCTGATGGAAGTCTATTTGGAGTTCAAAGCGGGGGCGCGGGATAAATTCAGGCCCCGAAGGAGAAAGAGCCGTAAAGCGTAAGCCTGCGCCAGTTGCGCCTTGCGCCAGTAGCAGAGCAAGCTGATAACAGTAACGCCAACATTCTTTAGCCGCGCGCCTTCCCGAAGCTCCGGCTTGAAAAATCGCCCCGCTCCTGTTATGATATTATCAATATATTTCAGGAGGTCGTTATGCTTGATTTAAAATTTGTGCGCACCCAGCCGGAGCTTGTGCGGGAGGCGCTGGCGAAACGGGGGGCTGCGGTCGATCTGGACGGATTTTTACAGGCGGAGGAACAACGGCGGCGGCTGCTGGCCGAAACGGAAACTCTGAAAGCGCGGCGCAATAAGGCGTCGGACGAAGTGGCCCGCTTGAAAAAAAGCGGCGGCGACGCGGACTCTCTGGTGGCCGCGATGCGGGAAACGGGCGATCTCGTCAAAGAATATGAAAGCAAGCTGGCCGCTATTGAAGAAACCATGCGGCAAGTGCTGTATGAAATCCCCAATGTCCCGCACGCCAGCGTCCCGGTGGGGAAAGACGAGGACGACAACGTGGAAATTCGCCGCTGGGGGGAACCGCGCCATTTCGATTTTCCGCCGCTCGCTCATTATGAACTCGGGGAAAAATGGGGTATTTTGGATTTTGCCCGCGCCGCAAAAGTTACCGGCGCCCGTTTTACCTTTGCCAAAGGAGCCGGCGCGCGCCTGGAGCGGGCGCTGATCAGTTTTATGCTGAATTTGCACGTTCCCAAAGGTTATGTGGAAGTCCTGCCGCCCTATATGGTTCACCGTCATTCGATGGTGGGGACGGGGCAATTGCCCAAGTTTGAGGAAGACGCCTTTCGCGTGGCGGGGACGGAATATTTTCTCATTCCGACGGCGGAAGTGCCCGTGACCAATATGTACCGGGACGAAATCCTCGACGCCGCGGCGCTGCCGATCTATCACTGCGCCTACAGCGCCTGTTTCCGGGCGGAGGCGGGCGCGGCCGGCCGGGACGCGCGCGGTCTTATCCGCCAGCATCAGTTCAATAAGGTCGAGCTGGTGAAATTCTCTCTGCCGGAAAACTCATACGCCGAACTGGAGAGCCTGACCGCCGACGCCGAAGCCGTGCTGCAAAAGCTGGAACTGCCCTATCGCGTGGTCAGCCTGGCCACGGGAGATCTCGGTTTCAGTTCAGCCAAAACCTATGATCTGGAAGTGTGGCTGCCAAGTTTTTCCAAATACCGCGAAATATCTTCCTGCAGCAATTTTGAGGATTTTCAGGCCCGGCGGGCCAATATCCGCTTCCGCCGCAGCCCTAAGGATAAACCGGAGTTCGTCCACACGCTGAACGGGAGCGGCGTGGCTATCGGCCGCACCGTAGCCGCCATCCTGGAAAACTATCAGACCGAGGACGGGCGCGTTCGCGTCCCGCAGGCGCTGAGAGAATACATGGGAGTTGATTATATCTGCGGTTGATTCGACGACTGAAACGGCGGTTAAACCGGCGGTTGAGCCAGGCGGTCAAAAACCAAACGCCCCCCTACCCAGGTTTTGATCGGGTAGCCCCGCAGCCGCCGCCCCAAAAAAGGCGTATTGGCTGATTTGGACGCCATATTGTCCGCGCTCACCGTTTCTTCCCAATCCGGGTCAAACAAAATCATATCGGCCGGCGCTCCGGGTTTGAGCGTTCCCGCCTCCAGGCCGAAGCGCTCCGCCGGCCGGCGGCTGTAAGCGTCGATCAAACGCGCCGCCGTCAGTTTGCCCGGCCGCACCAAGTATGTCCATACCGCCGCCAAAGCGGTTTCCAGCGCTGTCATCCCAAAGGGCGCTTCCGCAAAAGGCCGGGCTTTTTCTTCCCAGGTATGCGGCGCGTGGTCAGAGGCCAGCATGTCGATCAGGCCGTCGGCCAGCGCCGCCAGCAGGGCGTCCCTGTCCTCCGCCGTAGGCAAAGGCGGGTTCACCTTGAAATTGCTGTTCGTCAGCGGCACGTCCTCGTCGGTCAGAATCAGATGATGCGGATTCACCTCCGCCGTGATGTCCCAGCCGGCGGCCTTGCCGGCGCGCAAAGCCGCCAGCGTGCCCTGGGTCGATACATGGGCCAGGTGGAGCCGCCCGCCGGTTTCTCCGGCCAGCAACACGTCGCGCGCCGCCATAACGCTCTCGGCCGCTCCCGGAATGCCGATCAGGCCGCGGGCGGCGCTGGCCCGGCCGCGGCGCATCACGCCCCCGCCGGCCAGGGCGGCGTCCTCACAATGGCTGACGATCGGACAACCGGTCAGTTTGGCGTACTCCAGCGCCAGGCGCATTATTTCCCCGTTTTGGACGCCCCGGCCGTCGTCGGAAAAACCTTTCGCCCCGCTCGCTTTCAGCTCGGCCATTTCCGTCAGCTCCGCCCCCGCCATGCCTTTGGTCACGGCCGCCAGCGGATAAATCCGGGCCAGCGCGGCCCGGCGCCCCCGATCCGCCACCAAAGCCGTCAGAGCCTGATTGTCTATCACCGGTTCGGTATTGGCCATACATAAAAGAGAAGTCACGCCTCCCCGCACAGCCGCCCGGCTTCCACTGGTAATATCTTCCTTTTCCTCCTGCCCCGGCTCACGCAAATGAACATGCACGTCAACCAGGCCGGGAAAAAGGTATTTGCCCGCGCAGTCGATCACTTCCGCCGTCTCGCCGTCCGGCAAGCCGGCGGCTATATCCCGGCCTACGCTCAACACCCGGCCGTCGCGCGCCGCCAAATCCATGATCCCGGCGACACCCTGGGCCGGGTCTATCACGCGCGCGTTTTTAAGCCACAACATCCGTCGTTCCTCCGCCTATCAACAAATAAATCAAAGCCATTCGCACCGCCACCCCGTTGGTCACCTGGGTTTCAACCAGCGAGCGGGGGGAATCAGCCACATCGCTCATGATTTCCACCCCCCGGTTCATCGGGCCGGGATGCAGAATCAGGCAATCCGCCGCCGCTCTGGCCAGGCGTTCCCGCGTCAGGCCGTACAAGCGGTTATACTCGCGCAAAGAGGGAAAGAGCCCGCTCCGCTGCCGTTCCAATTGCAGGCGCAACGCCATCACCGCGTCAGCGCCCGCCAATTCCCGGTCAAGGTCGTAAGACAGCCGGACGCCCAAATAAGCCATTTCCGGCGGCAGCAAAGTCGGCGGCCCGATCAGAACCACTTCCGCCCCCAGCTTCGTCAGGCCGATCGCGTTGCTGCGCGCCACGCGCGAATGTAAGACGTCGCCGACAATAAGTATTTTCCGTCCCTCTATCCCGCCCCATTTTTCCTTCATGCTGTATATATCGAGCAGCGCCTGGGTCGGATGGGCGTGCTGCCCGTCGCCGGCGTTGATAACGCCCACCGGCAGGTTTTGGGCGAGAAAATGAGGGGCGCCGGAACTGGCGTGCCGGACGATCACCAAATCCACGTTCATGGCCGCCAAAGTTTTGGCGGTGTCCAGCAGAGATTCCCCTTTGCTGACGCTGCTCCGGTCCACGGCCAGGCTGCCGACGTCCGCGCTCAGGATTTTGGCGGCGG
>JAIRRL010000220.1 GCA_031255985.1 Gracilibacteraceae bacterium | reverse complement strand
GTGGAAACCTCCGTCGCCATCTCCCGCCGGGGCTGGACGAGCGCGGATACTGTAATCCTGGCGCCGGGCGGTCAGAATAACCTGATCGACGCCCTCGCGGTCGCGCCGCTGGCCGGGCAGGAAAACGCGCCGATACTGCTCAGTACCGGAACGCTTGACCCGGCAGTGGTCGCGGAGATTCAGCGCCTGGGCGCGACGAAGATTTACGCGGTGGGGGCGATCAGCCAGACGGTGATCGACGCCCTGAAAGCCGCATTACCAAATATTACCATAGAGATTTTGCAAGGCCAGGGCCGCTTTGAGACGGCGGCGCTGATAAACGCTAAGGTGAACAGCCCCAAAGGAACCTTCATCGTCGGTTATAACGCCATCGCCGACGCTGTGAGCACCGCCTCCTTCGCCGCCGCGAGCGGCTACGTCATTCAGATCGCGAACCCGGACGGCAGCGTAAGCGGCGCGACCGGCGCTAGCGGCGGCCAAACCTATATTTTGGGCGGCCCGACCTTGGTGCGCGACGTGGCCGGAGCGACGCGGCTCTACGGCCCGAACCGCTATGACACCAACAAGGCCATCCGCGCCGCCCTGGCCTTCGAGTACACGAATATCTACACGGCCAACGGCGACACATTGGTGGACGCCCTCACCGGCTCGGTTCTCGCCGCCCAAACCAAAGCCGCCATCGTCCTCACGCCGGGTAACGACCCCGCCGGCGTGGACTTCGGCCCCATCACCGCCGAAACCAAGGTGTACGCTTTCGGCGGTTAGGTCAACGGCGTAATCAGACTGTATTTTTGATTCTGCGATTGCCAGCGCGATAAAGCGGACTGACGCCGCCCCGAATTCAGGCGCGTCGGTTCGCTTTATTCCCGTCGGGCTTTATTTTCCTTGCCCTGACAATATTTTTCCTTCTTGAATTGACTGGAATATTTGCTATAATATATTTTATGGAAGCTTCAGATCGCGATAAAATCAGGGAGGCTTAATATGAGATACGAGACAGTGCAGACGATGAATGTGCAGTCCGGTCAGATAAAATGCGGGCAGCCGCAGTCTAACGGGTTAAGTGATTTTGCCTCGGCGTATCAGGACACCTACAGGGCGCTCAGTCAGATTAACAGCTTCAAGATCAATTATCGCGTGAGTTATGAAGAAAAACATAAAGATGAAACTGAATTTTGGGAGCTTTTTGACGCGGCCAGGCACATGATCGAAGGGAAGTTGGCGGATAAATTCCAGGGCCGGCCTGCGGACAAGCCTTTTTCAGTGACGCGCCTTAATAGCGGTGAAGTTTCCCCCGACATCGTGCATGAGTGGCAGAGGCGGCATTTTATACGTGTTCTTAAACTCATGGAAAAATACAATATAGCTCTATATGAGCCGAATTACATTGATTTTGGCGCCCAAAAACGACAAGCCAGCTGGACAATAACAATTACGAAGAGGAATCCGCGTTTTCTCACCCATAGCGGCTGGTATGAAATCTATATAGCGGGTCTTGTTAAAAAAGCTGTTAATAAACACCGGGCGAAACAGATTCACGAACTTACCACGGGAGTCAATCTGTTCATACTTAACGCTCGAATTACGGATGTGGACGTAATGCTGGTGCTTGACGGTCATCCCGTCTATTTGGAAGTAAAAGCCAAGAATTATATAAACTACTCTCCGGATGAGGATATGGAGAGCTTTGTCCATCATGTCGGCTTGTTCAGCATCCCGCCTGAAAACGCTTGTTTTGTCTGCATGAATCAAACAGAAAATCAACTTGAGAAAATGCGGCGAAAAGTCTCCGAACAGTTCAAGGATCGGTTTCAAGTTTGCGACAACAATACTTTTTCTGTTTGGATTGAAAATAAGGTGAAAGAATTAGCGAAAAAATAATTTTTCAGGCTCTGCGAAAAAACCTCAAACCGCGCACAGTAATCTTCCGTAAACGAATACAAATACGAAAACGAATACGGATGCGGATACGGGCGAGACCGGTTTCCGCGCCCAAACAAAAATGATAGGAGAGCAAACCAAGATGACTGAACCGAGAAAAAAGAAGTTTTTTGCCGCCTTGAGCCTCACAAAGGAAGAAGCGCGCGACCCGGTGTGTTACTACTATGATGAATCTTGCGAAATCAGCGACGATCCTGAACTCAGGCTGCAAGTGAATAACCCGGTAATGGCTTTCATCATGGACAGGGTAACGCCGGGCGAGGAGGTAACGCTCTATCTTGTCGTCTGCAAAGGCGACTGCCTCGGCGACGGCAAACATGACTATTCAAAGCGGCAATGGGCCGCCCTGGCCGCGGAGGAAACAGATGAGCACAAGCAAATAATAGAAAAGTCTATCAATGCTCGCTTGTACGAAATTACAGGCGACAAAGAGATAAGCCTCGAAAAACCTTATGCCGTGCCCGCAGAACCAAACTCCTGCGACTTAGCCGAAGTCAAACGCGCCTTCAAATTCAAAAACGGCGCGGAAAGCGATTTCAACTGCCGGATAGAGTTTATCACCGACGACGATGAGAACAAGGAACCGCTCTACAATAGCAGCAAGTCCTATGTGCGGCTCTTGCTCCAGCTTATCGAACTGATCGAAGACGACGACCTCATATTTGTCGATACGACTTACGGCAACAAACCGCTGGTGAATATCTGGCGCAGTCTTTGCACATACGCCTTGCGGGTCAAAAAAGGCGTTCAAATCGGAGCTTTCTCCTATGGAAGTTTGCATGGAATTACAAGCGAAGTCCCCATCATCTTCAATCATCGCGCGTTTTTGGTAATGGACGAGATTTTGAGCAATTCTTATGACAACGAGAGCGGCGGCATTGTTATCCGCGGGCTCCTGAACGACTTGCTCCAAGACGGCTGGGATTACACCGAAGACGAGGATGACGACGGGGAGGAACTGTAACTATGCGAACAAACCGAACAAGCCAAACAAGCCAAACAAGCCAAACAAGCCGAACAAGCGTCTTCAAATCAAATGGCGTCTCTAAGCCCTTTCCCCTCCAACAGGACTGGGAAAGGGCTGTGATGCGGGTAAACGAACTGGCGGAAGAGTACCGGAGCAAAGTTGTGCATAGGATTCGACCTGATCTAAGTTATTATCTACGCGCAATTGCGAACTGCTTTTTCACTGATCTCGGTCTGTGTGAGAAGTTTAGATATAACCATGAAAACATCAGGAAAGATTTGCGCGAACGCTACATCTTTGAAGTCATAACAGAGTATTGCACCAAGGCGGTATACGTGGAAACCGGCCGTTTTGGTAAAATATTAGAAGAGAAACTGAAAAAATTCCCTGAATACCTGGAATGCGAGGATTTTTTCCATTACCTCTGCTTCAGTTTTTATCTGAGACCGAAGCGGGTTATTCTTGAACTTGCCCTGGACGAGCAGCGCCTAGTTGGTGTGAATGATTATATCAAGCGTATACAGAGGGATATTTATAATTATCTTTGTTATACAACCGGGACAGAGGATGAGAATAAGCATTTGGTCATTATAAATAAGTTGCGTAACGGTTCTGCTGAAGATTTGGCTGAATTAGGGAAGAAGTTAAGACTTAAGCGAAAAGACACCATAATGGCTCATCTAGAAGCGTATGAAGCTGACACCTATGTTCAAGTGCTGCCGCTGGATGAAAATTTTGACGCTCCCATGGACATGGATGACGGGCTTTATAACTACGACGGCGACAGCGGCGACGGCGGCGCGCGGCCGGAAATTTATGCGGAAACGGTATACTGGACGCGCCGTTTCTTCGGCCAGCTTGGTATGGATGAGGGACGCCGCCTGCTGGGCACGGCTGTATTAACGGAAGATTTCATTATGAGCGGAATGGAAAACCGGGCTGTCCGAAACGCTGTATCCGCCTATTATCAGGGAAAAAACAAGTATCCGAAAACGCCTTATCATGTGGTGAATTTTACCGCTATTTCCCAAATTCTGGCTTCATCCCCGCATTACGCCGGCGCCGGGCCGGAACAAACCGCCTGCCCGCTCTGCCAGGAAACCGGTGATTGCAGGCAAAATTGCAAAGCTTCCTGCCGCGTGGATGAAGAAACAGTTCGTATCGTGTGCGAAAGCACGGACGCTTACTATCCCGGCGTGGCGGCCTGGCTGTATTCGCTCGCCAGAATGCCGTCTCTGGAAAGAACGGTTGAGTACGCGGCGTGCATGGAAATATATGTTGCGGGCAAATTAGACTATAGAATCGCGCACAGCGTCAGGAAAAGTCTGAAGGAAGAACGACGCAGGAGACAGGAGGAAGATTTATGGCAATACTAGCTGTCTATGACGCCACGGGCATACAAGATTATGTGTTCGAGTCGGGCAAACTTTCCGAATGCCGCGGCGCTTCGCTGCTTGTGCGGTCGGTTTTCAGGGAAATACTTCCCCAATCGCTGCGGGCGCTCTCCGCGGGCAGCCTGACCGATTGGGAAAACAAAACTGACACGCCGCTTTGCCACGGCGCTCCCGCCGAAATCGTGAGCGCCGGCGGCGGCAACGCCTATGTCGTCTACGAAAACGAAGACAGGTTTCAGGCGGGCACGGAAAAATTTTTGCGCGCCGTCTTCGAAAAAACACACGGCGTCGGAATCGCTGCCGCGGCCATTGAAACCGATCTGGCCGATTTTCCCTCTGATTACGAAAAACTCCAAACAAAGCTCGCGGAAACTAAGGGCGCGCCGACTGCCGTCCGCCTTGCCGGCAGTCAGCATATCACCCGCGTCTCTACTTTGACGGGAGCGCCGGTTACGCGAGTCGGCCAATACCACGGCCAGTGGGAGAACCTCGGCGAGGGCCAATACCGCAAACGCGATCAGGACGCCCGCACAGGCGGCGGCAGGGAGCTTGACGACTTGGGGGAGAGCGACAACAATTTTATCGGGCTTATTCACGCCGACGGCAACGATATGAGCAGCCGGATTCGCGCAACAGCCAGAAAAGAGCGGTCGTGGGAGCGGGCGGTTCCGAAGCTCAGACGCATGGCAAAAAACATCTCCGCCTATTTCAAGGAAGCCTATAAGCTGACGGTAGAAGCATATCAGGCGAGTTTCAGCCCCGGCGAGCAGGTTCCGCCGATCATTTCGCTGGTCAGTGACGGCGAGGACATGACGTTTTTTGTCCGCGGCAAATACGCCGTCAGCTTTGCGGCGGCGTATCTGCGCAACGTGGAGCGGCTGAATGACGACAAAAATTTAGCCCCGTTTGCGGACGGACGCAAAATCACCGCCTGCGCCGGCGTCACCTTATTCCACAGTCACTTCCCGGTTGCGGCAGCCTACAAAATGACGGAGGAACTGTGCGCGAACGCGAAATCGCTTGCCCGGCGGGCCCAAAAAGAGCAAAAGCAGGAACTGTCGTTTCTGGATTTTCACCTGGCCGCCTCAGGCTTTATCACCGGCGTGGGCGAATTCAGGTCCGCCTACTACCCGGCTACTAATCTGGGCAGGCTTTATTTGCGCCCGTTATGCGCGTCCGAATACGTTCCGCCCCATTGGAACACGTATGACGGGTTTGTGGCGTTGCTGCAAGAGCTGCGCCGCGATCCGGAAAAATATCCGCGCTCCAAGTTAAAGGATATTCGCCCGGCGCTTGTCCGCAACCTTGGCGAAAGTTTTCCTCTGGCGGAAGCGGCTATAGGGAAGCTGGGACTTGAACCGGCGCAGCGGGAAGACAACGGTTATGTGAGCACGCATAAGTACGCCGCGCTCAATGACGCGCTGGAGTTTATGGATATTTTTGAGAATATTTTAGGGGGGCCGGCATATGAAAAATAAGAAAATCGAACTGAGGCTTCGCTCGGACACTTGCGTCGCGTCGGGTCTCGGCGCTTTCGGCGGCGTGGATACAGATAT
>JAIRRL010000200.1 GCA_031255985.1 Gracilibacteraceae bacterium | reverse complement strand
TAATTTATCGCTGTCTGACCTGACTATCTGGATGGAATACGGCAGCTTTGAATCCATCAAGCGCTTTGTCCGTTCGGGCCTGGGCGTCACCATGATCTCCCGCTGGGCGGTTCAGCAAGAGATCAATCTGGGGCTATTGCGCGAGCTGCCGTTGGAGGGCACGCCTTTCAAGCGCAATTTTTTGTTCATTTACAAAAAAAACTACGCGGAATCCCAGCTGATCAACACTTTTGTCAATTACTGCCGCGAACATACGGGCAATCTGTTGCAACGGTTTTGATTCTCTTATTGAGACCGGCCCTGAACCGGTCATAACGCGCGCGGCGCCGCAACCGCAATAGCAGGAGGCAGATGTGTTTATTTTATTTGTTCCGGTCGGCGTTATTATAGGCGTTCTCGCGGGATTTTTCGGCATCGGCGGCGGACTGGCCCTGATGCCGGTCTTGTTACTTGTCGGTATGAACCCCGCGGAAGCCGTTTCCACTTCGCTGATGTTCACGTTTGGGGCCGGCGCGGCCGGCGCCCTGGCGCACGCCCGTATGGGGCGCGTCAAATGGGAGCGGGCCGTACTGATCGGCTTGACCGGTATTTTCAGCGCCCAATTCGCCAGCCGGATTATCGTCTATATCTCCGGCCGGTACGATTTTATTCTCAACCTCCTGATCGAAATCCTGATGCTGGCCTTCGTCATTCGCCTGTTCCGGGA
Organism: Gracilibacteraceae bacterium; assembly: GCA_031255985.1. Classification (GTDB taxonomy): domain Bacteria; phylum Bacillota; class Desulfitobacteriia; order Desulfitobacteriales; family Syntrophobotulaceae; genus JAIRRL01. The sequence continues at coordinate 2,595 of JAIRRL010000200.1, read as the reverse complement.
AAAACAGGACGCCGGGCCGGCTCCCGTCGTCATGCCTTATGTCCCGGCTTCGCTGCTCACAGGCCTTTTTGCCGGTTTTTTATCTTCGCTGCTGGGGATAGGCGGCGGTATCGTCATCATTCCCCTCTTGACCATCTGGCAGCGATTTACCGCCAAAATCGCCATCGGCACCAGCTCCGCCGCGATAATGATTGTTTCCGCCGGCGGGCTTTTTAGTTACGCCGGACAATTGCGCCTGAACTGGCTGGTCGGTATCTGCCTGATCGCCGGCGCTTTGATCGGGACGCCCTTGGGGGCCATGATGACCGGCTGCTATGACAACAGAGCGGTCAGCAGACGTCTCGGCGCTCTGTATTGCGTCACCATGCTCTCCATGCTGCTGGATATGGCCGCCGCGAAGCTGCCGCAGCTGCAATGGGGCAGTCTCTTGGTTATGTCTTTATTCATCGGCTTTATGCTGCTCGAATTTCTTGGCCGTCTTTTGAAAAAAAATAAAAAAACCGATCCCTGATTTGATTCTCTTATCCATCACATCACAAACCCTAAGATAACGACAAAAGGAATAAGGCCGCGCTCAGAGAATAAATTTTTACTAGAAAGTGCCGCGGCCAGATTATTTCTAATTTCTTTTTTCAGTTTTCAGTTTTCAGTTTTGTGATGTACGTATGACAAAGGAGTACGGAGAATGGACTATGGAGTAAGGCTCACGATTCAGGGGGAAATGGGGGCGCCAGGCAGTCAATTGGCGGACTATGCCATGACTATGGGAATGCGCGCCGACGAATTAGGGTATGCCACCGCCTGGATTCCGGATCATTTGAACAACGCCCGCGTGGGCCCTGGGCAAAAAGGACCGAGTTTGGAATGTTTCACCTCAATCGCGGCAATCCTGATGAAAACAAGCCGCATCACGATTGGGCCGCATGTGTATTGCAACACCTTTCGCAACCCGGCCTTGCTGGCAAAAATGATCGCCACTTTGGATGAATTTTCCAAGGGGCGGACTTTACTCTCCCTTGGCGGCGGCTGGTTTGAGGAAGAAGCTGTGTCGCAAGGTTTTTCCTGGGACGCGCACGACCCCCGTATGCATGCGGTCAAGGAGGCGACCGCTCTCATCAAACGCCTGTGGACAGAGGACAACGTCACTTTTGCGGGGGAATACTACCGCTACAAGGACGCCTACCAATTGCCCAAGCCCTATTCTAAGCCGCATCCGCCAATTTGGACGCCCGGCGAGTCGGCGATCGCGCGCGAAATCGTTTGTCAATCCGGCGACTACTGGCTGATCTATTCAAAACCGCCGGAAGTCATGGCAAAATTGAAAGACAGCATCATCAAACAAGCCGGACGGGATATCAAACTGGCGGCGTCAGCCGTTTTTATTTCGGACTATGACGACGACAAAATGCTGAGTCTTGCCAAAAATTTCCTGAAAGAAAGGGAACATCGTTTCAAGGTCAAGCCCACGCTGGAAAACATTCTCAGCCACAATATCATCGGCGATCTGGCCACTTGCCGGAAACAGGTCAAAGCTTATGCGGAAGCCGGAGTTGACCACCTGATCATCCAACCGATGCCGCCCAAGGAAGGCATGGAACTCTTCGCGGCGGAAATCATGCCTCGCGCCGGGGTGACCGCATGAGCGACAGGATCACAAAAATTTCGGCGCTCCCGGTGCGGCTGCCCCTGAAAAAACCTTATGTCCTCTCCTGTGTCACTCAGTACGCGGCGGAATATGTCGTCGTGCGCCTGGAAACGCAAAACGGCGTTGTCGGCTGCGGCGAGTGCGCCCCTTTTCCTGGGGAAACAGAGGAAACCCAAAAAGATATTGTATCGGCAATCCGGGATTTTCTTGCGCCGGCGGTCGTCGGTCAATCATTATTTGACCTTGAGCAGATACACCTCGCCATGAATCTCGCGCTGCCCAAACGCTATTTTGCCAAGAGCGGCATTGATTTTGCCATCTATGACGCTATCGGCAAAACGCACGGCGTCCGCGTCGCCGAGCTGATTGGCGGCGTCTTGCGGCCGGAGGTTGAAGTGCTGGGCGGCATGGGCCTGCCGGAAAACGGGAGCCAGGCGGCCCAGGAAGCGGAAAAACTGGCGCGTCAAGGCTTCAAAACCATCAAAATGAAAATCGGCCGCGGTCTGCGGCCCGATCTGGAGAACGTCGCGGCCGTCCGGTCGGCCGTTGGCGACGGGATCGAGATTCGGGTTGACGCCAATCAGGCTTACTCGTCCGCCGAGGCGATCCGGAATCTGCGGGCGCTGGAACAATACCGGCTCAGCCTGATTGAACAGCCTTTGCCCCTTTGGGACATGGACGGCATGGCAAAGGTCGCGGCGGCGCTTGACACGCCGATTATGGCGGACGAACCGGTGTACACGCCGCAGGACGTGCTGATCGTGCATGAGAAAAAAGCCGCTGATATCGTAAAAATCAAAGCCATGCGCTGCGGCGGGATATTTCCCGCCCTCAAACTTTGCGCCGTCGCGGAAGCCTGCGGTTTGCCGGTGGTGCTTGGCAGCGGGCACGAATCCAGTATCGGCGTATTGGCGGAGCTTCACCTGGCGGCGGCCTCCCGCGCCATCCCC
>JAIRRL010000183.1 GCA_031255985.1 Gracilibacteraceae bacterium | reverse complement strand
TACCGCAATTAAAAACAAGAAAATCCGTAAGGTGCTAACGCCGCGCTTCAGCGCGGCGCGCGCAGCGTGGACCATATGATAAGACTAAAGCGGGCTGACACGCTCCAAGTTTTGGGTTGCGGGCGTCAGCCCGCTTTAGTTAAAATATGAAATATAATCCTTATATTCTTGTTAATATTGCTATTAATACCAAATAAGTGTCAATAAACGTCAAATGGCTATAAAAATTTTATAAGCGGGGAAACTTTATCGACTTTAATCGCCGTCTAATTCTGTGCCGGGAATTTTACCCGCCGGAATATTCATACGGTAAAAGCGAGAAGGCTATTCCGTTGATTCGAGTAGAAATTTCTTGAACTTGAAATATATAAACAGTTTTCTGATTTAATATTTTCGCCGCGTTCAGTTTCTATAAGCGGCGCGAGTTCTGACCTTCAGCGGCAGCGAGTTTTGACTGGGCCGTGTTTTATTCCGCGCGAAAAAATATCCGGCATCCATAGTATCGTTCCATAGTTACGCAAAAAAGAGGAGATTGTATGAACAGAAACAAATTTATTGCCGTTTTGGCGGTGGTCGCGGTTTTACTCACGGCCTTGCCGGCGCAAATGTTCGCCATCACCGCCACGTCCAGCAGCTTGCGCCTGGCCGGCGCCGACAGAGTGGGCACCGCCCTGGAGACCTCCGTCGGCTGGACCAGCGCCGACAATGTAGTTATCGCCCCCGCCGACCAGGTGAATCTGGTGGACTCCCTGTCCGCCGCGCCTCTGGCCGGTCAACTCAAAGCGCCCGTTTTGCTTACTTTTAAAAACAATCTGGACGCGGGCGTAAAAAACCGCATCATCGAACTCAAAGCAAAAAAAGCCTATGTTATAGGCGCGGTGACGGACACCGTAACCGAACAGCTACGCGCTATCCCCGGCCTGGAAGTCGAAGTGCTGCGCGGAGCGACGCGCTGGGAGACCTCCGATCTCATCAACGCTAAAATCAAAGACGCGGCCGGCACATTTGTCGTTGGCTATAACGCCATCCCCGACGCCCTTTCCGCCGCCTCCTTCGCTGCCGCGAATAACTATCAGATTATTCTGACAGACGCGGCCGGCCAGGCTCCCCCCGCCAAGCTGAAGGGTAATGTTTACCTTATCGGCGGCACGGGCGTTGTGAGCGACATCACCGGCGTTAACGCCACCCGTCTGGGCGGCGCGGATCGCTACGCCACAAACTCCAAAGTTGTGGAAGCGCTGAATTTCGATTTCAACAAAGTGTATATCGCCAACGGCGTATCACTCGTTGACGCCCTGGCGGCTTCCTCTCTGGCGGCGCTGACAAAATCCCCCATTCTTTTGACCAACACCATAAACGTACCCGCGCTGACCAACGCCGGCATCACCAATAAAGTCAACGCCACTACGGCTTATGTCGCCCTCGGCGGTACGGGAGCCGTATCGGAAGCGGTCATGAATTCCATCGGCGCCGGAACCGGGCCTATCGTCGTTACTTCGGTCAATGGGGTTGAGGAAAGCTTCAACGTCCGCAGCGAAGGCCAGTACCTCGGCATCCGCATCAACAACACCCAGAAAGTCACGGCCGCCCAGCTTGACGCGGCGGGCTACGACGTTCTTTTTTCCGCTAATCACGACGTCTTCGGCGGCGGCGCCGGTTCCACCGAGTCCGATACGGGCGAATTGAAACAGGGAAATATCCTCTCTGTTTATCAAGGCGGCAGCGACAGCTGCGACTACACGATCCAGATCACGAAAAAGTCCGAATTGGTCGCCGAGTCCGGCTACACGACCGTGCGCTTCTTTGACGGACGCACCACCGCCGCCAGCGGCATCGCCTCCTACCGTCTCGACCTGATTGAGAGCGGTCAGCCTGTGCTGAGCCAGGGCATCAAGAGCGGCACTTTGATCGTCGGGGAAACAGCCGGTTTCAGTAACGTCAAGGCCAAAACCGTCGCCGGCGGCACCGACGTGGATATCACCAACAGCATCAAACTCAGTTCTTCCGACCCGTGGGTGGTTGACGTCAACGACGACAACTCGGCCCACATCACCGTACCCGTCGGCACTTCCGGCAGCAGAGACTACACAAAATGGATTCAGGCGATGAGCCCCGGAAAAGCCACTATCACCATCACTTCCGGTAACGTAACCCAGACGTTTACCGTCACGGTGCGCGATACGGCCAATGACGACGGCCGCGTGGCGGCGAAAGCCGTTCTGGATACCAACACGATGAAACTGGCCGTGGGCGGCGGTTATGATTACACGCTGGTCAAATTCACGGATCAGTACGGCGATCCTTTTGCCAAATGGGATCAGGTCTTCTTCGACAAAGGCAACGCCAATGTTGATTTGAATTCCGGTTCCGCCACTTTCCAGATCAGCAAATACTCCGGCGGCGCGCAGCAAAAAGTGGCGGACGCCGAAGTGATTGCGGCCAACTCCAAAGGCGAGTTGCTTGTTCAGGTAAAATCTGGAAACCTCAGAACCTCATCGGAATTCCTCAGTTTCTTCGGCTATAAATGGGACGGCTCCAGCACTTACCGCGAGCTGGGCAAGATCAAGCTTGACGTAGGCGCGAGCGGCTCCATTGATCCGAGCAAGTCAAAATTCGTGGCGGCCAATTCCGACGCGATTGAATTCACGGTTGACCACAACGCTTTTGAAACAGCCAAGAATTCCATCGATCTGCATCTGATGAAGTACACGAGTAACGGTTACGCTCTCGGCGCCTTTACAGACAGCGAATACTACGGCTGGAACGCCAGTTTGTCCGGCGCCGGCTCCGGTCTCGCCTTCTCTTTGAAAGCGAACCGCGACGGCTATATCACCAAGATTGAGAAAAATCCCGGCCCCGGCGGAATCGGCATGAGCGGCGACATCATCACCGTAAAAGTCGACAGCGCCGACGTTAAGGTCGGTTCGGTTCAGCTGCAGGCTACCATCAAACGCAGCGGCAGCAGCACGCTGACGACCAAATCCCAGAACGTCAAAATCGTGAATACCGTGGCTCAGATAAACAAAGTCACTTTTGAAAACATCGACGAGATGAGCGGCGGGACTTACGATCTGTCCGAATTAGTGCGCCTCGAAAATATCCTGACCGATAAATCCATGGGTGACGGCGTTCTGCGCGTAAAACCGGCCGGCGATCATGTGAAGCTTATCTTCCGCAACTCGGCGGGAACCGAGCAGGAAATCGGCCGGATAATCTATAACAGCGCCGGCGCCAATATAGTCAGCTTCGGCGCCAACACCTCCGTTTCCGACGACGACGCGGCCAGCGTGATCATCAATATTGACAACAGCAAGCTGACCGCCAACAAGAGCATCCAGTTCGCGGTCAAGAAATACGGATCGAACGCGAACGTCGCCAACAAGACCATCCGGGTGCTGCGCTATTAAAAAAACGCGTCCCGGAAAACTATTCTACTGCGCCGGAAGCGATATTATGGATTATGGAAGGCGGGGCTTACCCCCGCCTTCTCTTTCTTTTTTCACAGTTATTCACAGTTATTAACAATTTTTTACAGTTTTTACGGGCGGTTTAGACTTTGCCGGCCGACCGGAGGGCGACCGCTTCCCGCAGCGCGTCATAAAAGGACTGCACGTCGTCAATCGGTTTGGTCAGATGTCCCTTCATCCCCAAAGCGAAGCAGCGTTCTTTTTCTTCGGGAAAAGCGTGGGCCGTCAGGGCGTAAATCGGCATCTCCCGGTACTCCGGCACTTCCATGATGGCTTTGGTGGCCTCGTAACCGTCCATGACCGGCATTTGCAAATCCATCAGCGTCAGATCAAAAGGCGGGCCGTCCGCGCGGGCCGCCGCCGCCAGCCGGGCCAGCGCCTCGCTGCCGTCCTTGGCGGCGGTGACTTCTATCCCCACCGCTTCCAGCAGTTCCGTGGCGATCATGGCGTTGATCTCATTGTCCTCCACCAGGAGAACGCGAACGCCCCGCAGATCGGCGTTAATATCTTCTACCCCCGCTTCTTCCTTCGCCCCCTCCCCTGCCGCCGGCTTCAGGCTCTCCGGCCGCTCCAAGGGGAAAGCGCAGGAAAATGCGAAGGTCGCGCCTTTTCCCGCCTCGCTGGTCACGGAAATCTCGCCGCCCATCATTTCCACCATCCGCTGGGTGATGGTCAGACCGATGCCGGCGCCGCCATATTTGCGGGTAGAGGAATTATCCGCCTGGTTAAAGGCGGCAAATATATCATCCAGCTGCTCCCGGTTCAAGCCGATGCCGGTGTCCGCCACGGCGAAGGCCAAAACAACCTCGTCCTCGCCGCCTCCGGTCACAGCCGCCCGCACCGTGACCGTTCCGCTTTCGGTAAATTTATAGGCGTTGTCGATCAGATTGATAAACACCTGGCGCAAGCGGGGCTGATCTCCGCGCAAAGCGGCCGGCAGCGCCGGATCCAGCTCAAAACGCAGCTCGACCGCCGAATTTTGTTTTTCCTGGTAAAAAAGCGCCAGATCGTCGAACATGCGGCGAATATCGAAAGCGGCGCTGGCCAACTTGATATTGCCGGCGTCTATCTGGGAAAAATCCAGAATATCGTTAACTATGTCAAGCAAAACCGAGGAAGCCCGCCGCATTTTTTCCGTATAATCCCGCTGTCTGCCGTCCATGGGCGTTTTGAGCAGCAAATCGGTCAGGCCGATGATGGCGTGCAAAGGGGTGCGGATTTCATGGCTCATATTGGCGAGGAAAAGACCTTTGGCTTTGTTGGCCGCCATGGCCGCCGTCGTCGCGTTCTTCAGCTCCAGCAAAGTTTTCACGCGGGCCAGCAGTTCTTCCTTGTCAAAAGGCTTCTGGATATAATCGTTGGCGCCGGACTGAAAACCCAGCACCACGTCCTGCACCTGGTTTTTCGCCGTCAGCATGACGACGGGCAAGGCGAAGGCGGAATGTTTTTCCCGTATGCGCCGGCAAACTTCATAGCCGGACATTTTGGGCATCATCACGTCCAAAAGAACGAGGTCAAATTCCTCTTTTTCCAGCAGACCGAGGGCGTCCGGTCCGTTATAGGCTTCGGTCACGGAATAGCCCCACACCGTCAGGAGATTGCGCAGCACCTGGATATTGACCGGCTCGTCGTCCACGACCAGCACCCGCCGTCTTTCCTCCCCCGCCGCCGCGCGCGCCGACTCGATTTCCGCCTTGTCGGCGGCGTAATCCTCAATATCGATTATGCTCGCGCTCTCGCTCCGCGCCTCCCGCCTGTTTTCCCCGCGCGCGAGCGGCAAGGTAAATGTGAAGCGGGAACCCTCGCCCACCGTTGAGGCCACCTCTATCGTCCCGCCGTGCAGTTCAACGATTTTTTTCGAGATCGACAGGCCCAGTCCCGTGCCTCCGTATTCTCTCGCCGTGGAGCCGTCGCCCTGCTCAAACGATTCAAAAATCCGCCCGAATTTATCCGCCGCGATCCCGATCCCGGTGTCCTCGACCGCAACCGCGGCCATACCGCCGGCAAGAGTGGCGGTCACGCTGATTTTTCCTTTTTCTGTAAATTTAATCGCGTTGCCGATCAGATTGTACAATATCTGCTGCAATCTGTTTTCGTCGGCGTCAACCGGGGGGAAAGAGGGGGCGATTTCGTTGACCACCGTCAGATCCCGGCCCTTGATCAGCGGTTTCGATAAAATAATGACCGTATCGGCGACTGTTTTCAGATCGACGGGCTGCAGGCGCAATACTATTTCCTTGTTTTTCAGTTTGGTAAAATCCAATATATCGTTAATCATATTGGAAAGGCGTTTGCCGCTATTGGAAATTATTGCCAGGTTATACTTCTGTTCCTTGCTCAAATCCCCCGCCGCCCCGTCAATCATGGACTCGGCAATGCCGATAATGCCGTTGATCGGCGTTCGCAGCTCATGGGAGGTGTTGGCCAAAAACTCGTCTTTCAGCTCGTTTAACCTGTTCAAATATTTGTTTTTTTCCTCAAGGGTCTGGGCGTATTTCTGCATTTTTCCGATGAGACTCCGGATTTCGTCCGTCATGAACTTGAAGGCTTTCGATAAAGCGCCGATCTCGTCTTTTGTCTCAAACAGCGGCGTTTCCACGGCGAAATTTCCCTCGCCCAGGATTTTGGCGGATTCCGACAGGCGCAGTATCGGCTTGGTGATATTGCTGGCGATAAAATAGAGGACAAAGGCAATGACGCAAACCGCTACGGCGGAAACAAAAATAACATAATTCCGGATTGAGTTAGCGTTGTCTAACACAACGGACATGGGAATACTCACCGCCACCGACCAGGGATTGGTGACGGCGCTGAACTGAACCGGCATATATACCGTATAAGAATCCTTGCTGCTGTTAATATACATCTCGCCGGCCGCGACGGCTTTTTTCGCTTCCTCCGCCCAGCGCAGCCGGTCCGGATCCGCCCGCAGCATGGCGCCGGCCAGTTCCGGCGTGGCCAGAGTCAAATCCAGGCCGGTTTGATCATAGTCAAGCGTGTATTGTTCCAGACCGGCGAGAAATAGCTCCATGCCAGTCCCGCCGCTCTCCGGCGGTAAGCCGGCGATATAGGAGGCGGCGAGCTTTTTGGCTTCAGCCGCCCTCGCGTGATCCGAGGTCAGCATTTCGTAAGCCTGAGCTTCCATTATATCCCGGCCTAAATAAACCTTGTCGGGATGGGCCACGACGGCGCCCGCGTTGGAAAATATTTCCACATAACCTCCCTGTCCATAGGGATTGACGCTGGAAATCATTTCCTGTAATTTGTCCAAAACTATGTCGGAGGCGATGATGCCGATGAATCCGTCATTGTGCATAATCGGAAAAACCAGGCTGGCGAGCATCACGGAATTTCCCTGCACCTCGTAAGGATAGGGGTCGGTGATATATTCGTGCCGCTCGGTTTTGGGCACGATATACCAGTCGGCGATATCGATATCGTATAAAGGCTCCACCGCTATGTTCTCGCCCAGTTTATTCCAGTAAGGGGCGTACCGGCCCGTCCCGTCGTAGGCCGGGCCGATTCCGGCGTATATTTCGTCCATTCCGTCCAGGGCGTCCGGATCGTAAGCTATGCAAAAGGCGGTGATATATTCTTTTTTCGCCAGGGCGCTCCGCAAAATGTCATTCATCATCTCTCGATCGGTCAGATCGTGCCGTTTTAAGGTCTCGAACACCGTGGCGAGAGTTTCGGCCGTGATGCGGGCGCCCTGCAATTCCGCGATGATCTCGTGTTTATATTTTTCGGCGGTTTCCCGCGCCAGATTAAAAGCGTCTTTTTCCGCCATTTCATAAGTTTTACCGGTTACGATCGCCGTCAGCGCCCCGAAAGACACGATCACCACAATTGAGACCAGGACGAAAATCTTTGTCCGTAATTTCAGGTTTTTGAACATAAGTCTCCCTTAGAGCGGCCTGACGCCCGCAAGTAAAAATTTATTATTCAGGCGCCCCGCCTGGACTTGGAGAAGCTTACAATCTTCTTTCCCTCACTCGCTTCAACCGCGTTTGCGCGCCAAAAACCAGGCGTAAGTCATCGGGGCGCCGCCGCCGAAATACCAGACGTCTGTCACTTCGCATAAAAAGAGGGTGTGCGTGCCGGCGTCCATGCTTGTCAGCACGCGGGTCTCAAGCGAGGCCAGCGCGCCGGCGGGATAAAGGATGCCGGCCGGGCTGCGCCAGACGCTTAAACCCGCGAATTTGTCCCGATCCCGGCCGGAACTGTAGCCGAAATTGCGCACGAGATCGATATTGCCCTCGTGCAGCACGGTCAGGCCGGCGGCCCCGCTTTGCGCGATCAGCCCGTGGGTGTAATTATTTTTATTGATGCCGAGAGCGACGCGCAAAGGTTCCGCCGTTATTTGGAAGCAGGTGTTGGCGGTCTGGCCGTTATCGACGGCCTGACCGCCCGCAGCGGCGCGGGCGGTGACGACGTAAAGCCCGTAAGTAAGGGCAGAGATGGCTTTACGTCGATC
>JAIRRL010000144.1 GCA_031255985.1 Gracilibacteraceae bacterium | reverse complement strand
CCGTTTTTTCATCCCAAAGGCATGGTTTTGCGCAACGAACTTGAGGATTTCTGGCGGCGGGAGCATCGAAAAAGAGGCTATGATGAAATCCGCACCCCCATTATCCTGCGCCGGGAATTGTGGGAAGAATCCGGCCACTGGGATCATTACCGGGAAAACATGTATTTTACCCGGATAGACGGCGAAGATTACGCGGTCAAGCCGATGAACTGCCCCGGCGGTATGCTCGTTTACAAGTCCAGGCCGCGCAGCTACCGCGATTTGCCCGTGCGCTGCGGCGAATTGGGCCTGGTGCACCGGCACGAGCTTTCCGGCGTCCTGCACGGTCTCCTGCGCGTGCGCAATTTCACCCAGGACGACGCTCATATTTTCATGACGCCTTCGCAGATAAAAGATGAAATCATCGGGGTTATCGACCTGGTCGATTATTTTTATCAGACCTTCGGCTTTGCCTATGAAGTGGAATTGTCCACCCGGCCGGAAAACTCGATGGGCGCGGCGGCGGACTGGGAACTGGCGACGGAATCACTGGCCGAAGCGCTGCGGGCGAAAGGGGTCGCTTATAAAATCAATCCCGGCGACGGCGCGTTTTACGGGCCTAAAATCGACTTTCACCTGAAAGACTGCCTGGACCGCACCTGGCAATGCGGCACCATCCAATTGGATTTTCAGATGCCGGAAAAATTTGATCTGACATATATCGGGGAGGATGGGGGAAAACACCGGCCCGTCATGCTTCATCGCACGATCTACGGCAGTATTGAGCGCTTTATCGCCTTGCTGACGGAGCAGTACGCCGGCGCTTTCCCGCTGTGGCTGGCCCCGGTGCAGGCCCGCCTGCTGCCGATCAGCGACCGGCATAACGAATACGCGGGCCGGGCGCGCGCCGCCCTGATTGAAGCCGGTATCCGCGCCGAAGTGGACGGCCGGCGGGAGAAGCTGAACTACAAGATCAGGGAGGCCCAGATGGAAAAAATACCCTTCACCTTGGTGGCGGGGGACGGGGAGGAGCAGGAAAACGCCGTGTCCGTGCGCCGTTACGGACGGCGGGACTCGGAAAAAATGAGCCTGGAGGAGTTTGCGGCTTTGGCCGGGGAGGAAATTCGCCTGAGAAAACTGCCGGTCACATCGTGAAAAAGGTTCTAAGGTGTTTGGTATTTTGCCAAGGAGTTGTTGGAATATTATGCGAAATAGGCGGAGACTGAGGGGAGCCGCGGCGCTCGCGGTTCTGTGCTTTTTGACGGCGCTGACCGCGCTGGCCGGCTGCGGCCGGGTTGAACTGCCCGGCAGTCTGGGCAAGGATGTCGGGCTGGAACTGTTCGGCGAAGGAAAGCCGCGCGTCGCGCTCATCACGGGGGCGGAAGGCGTGGAGGGTGATTATTACGCGTCCGCCTGGGCCGCCCTGAAACAGATTCAGGCGGAAAGCGGCGCCGGGGTGGCCTATGTTGAGGCGCGCACGGTCAAGGATTATGACGCCCGCCTGCTGGAACTGCAGAAAAAAGGCGCCGACGTCGTGATCACCTTCGGCGCGAATTCCGTCGCGGCGGTAGCCGCGGCTGCGGCCGCCAATCCGGCCATTCAGTATGTGGTCGTGGACGCCGCCTGGAGAGACGCGATTCCGGCCAATCTGCTCGTGGTAAATTATAAAGGGGAAGAAGCCGGTTTTGTCGCCGGGTATCTGGCCGGCAGCGCCACTCATTCCCGTGTGCTGGGCTTTATCAGCGATCGGGACAATGCGCTCACCCAACGGTATTACGCCGGATTCCGGGACGGCGGCGCGCTTGTCCACTCAAACCAGGAGATCATGAAAGGGCTGGCGGGCGACGGGCCGACGCGCTCGCATATCGCGGCGATGGCCAATCAAATGCGGGCGAACGGGGCGGACGTTATTTTTCATCTGGTGGGCGCCGCCGCCAGCGGGGTGATTGACGCCGCCGCCGGCGGGGGAGATCTGTGGCTCATCGGCTCGGAGACTGATCAGAGCGCTCTGGCCCCGGACAAAGTGCTTTGTTCGCTGGTCAAACGCCATGACGTCGTTTTGCCGCCCCTTGTTATCCAAATATTGGAAACAGGCGGCGGCCGGGAAGAATGGGTGGGATTTGACGAAGGCGGCTGGGAAATCACCGATCCGGATTTTGAAAACGGCCCTCTGACCGAGGATCAGTTCAACGGTATGCTGACTTATCGCGACCAGGTCGTCAGCGGGGAAAGAACTGTTTCGCTCGAATAGGCTTGAATTAAAAACAGGCGAAAAAACTGTCTTCCGGCGGGAAACTTGGGCGACGGAAAAAAGGATATGCGTTCTCCGGCGTAGAATAATAATATGTAAAGAGCAAGGGAGAGATACATTTGAAAATCTATGATTCCAAGGACATTCGCAATGTTTGTCTTGTGGGGCACGGCGGTTCAGGCAAAACTTCCCTGACGGAGACGATGCTTTTTAACTCAGGGCGGACGAACCGCGTGGGCAGAGTAAACGACGGCAACACGGTATCCGATTATCTGCAGGAGGAAATACAGCGTCATTTGTCCATCAGCGCCACCGTCCTGCCGGTGGAACACGGGGGGGTTAAAATCAATGTTATCGACACCCCCGGCTATTCGGATTTCATCGGCGAGGTACTCAGCGGCCTGCGCGTGGCGGAGGCGGGGATTTTGCTCTTGAGCGCCGTGGACGGCATAGAGGTGCAGGCGGAAATCATCTGGGATATTATGGAAGAAAAACAGCTGCCGCGCATAATTTTCATAAATAAGCTTGACAGGGAAAACGCGCACCCCGCTAAGGTTTTGGACGATTTGCGCGCCATGTATCCCGGCGTCCATTTTGCTCAGATGCAGATTCCCGTAGGGCAGGAGAGTTCTTTCAGCGGCGTTGTGAACATATTGGGGGATATTCCCGCCGAATACCAGGATGAAGCGGAATTGCTGCGGGACGTATTGGCCGAGTCCGTGGCCGAGGCGGACGACGGGCTGCTGGAAAAATATCTGGAAGGCGAGCATTTGACGGAAGCGGAACTCACGCTGGCGACCGGCAAGGCGCTGGCCGCCCGCATGGTGGTGCCGGTTCTTTTCGGTTCGGTGGAAAAAAATATAGGGGTTAAGGAGCTGACGCAGTTCATCGTGGACAAAGTGCAGGCGCCTGAGCCGGCGGCGGAAAAATCGGCGCTGGTTTTCAAGACTCTGGCCGATCCCTTCCTGGGCAAAATGACGTTTTTCCGCGTGTACGGCGGTTCCTTCACGAGTGATACGCCGCTCTACAACGCGACCCGCGAAGCGGAGGAAAAAGCCGGCCAGTTGTTTTATCTGTGCGGCAAAACCCAGGAAAACACGGCGAAAGTTCAGCCGGGCGATATCTGCGTTATCGCCAAATTGCAGGAAACCAAGACGGGCGACAGCCTGAGCGCGAAAGACAAGCCGGTTATCCTGCCGGGGATTGATTTTCCGGAGCCGACTCTGTCGGTTTACGTGCGGCCGAAAAATAAAGGGGACGAGGATAAGGTCGGCGTTTCTTTGGCCCGCCTGGCGGACGAGGATCCGACCATTCGCGTCAGCAAAAATACGGAGACCAAACAGTTGATTTTGACCGGCATCGGCGAAATGCAGCTTGACGTTGTGAGCGAGAAACTGGCGCGCAAATTCGGAGTGGCGGTGGAAATGGCGCCCCCGCGCGTGCCGTACAGGGAAACAATCCGCAAGGCCGTGAAAGAAGTGCAGGGCAAACATAAAAAACAGAGCGGCGGACACGGCCAGTACGGGGATGTTTGGATCCGCATGGAGCCGAAGCCCGGCGTGGAGTTTGAGTTCAAAGAGGAAATATTCGGCGGCGCCGTGCCGCGCAACTTCTTCCCGGCGGTGGAAAAAGGGCTGCGGGAAGCGATGGCGGAAGGTTTTCTCGCCGGTTATCCGATGACGGGGGTTTCTTTCACCCTTTATGACGGTTCCTACCATAGCGTTGACTCGTCGGAAATGGCGTTCAAGCTCGCCGCTATTTTGGCCTACAAAAAAGGGATAGAACAGGCGAGCCCCGTGTTGCTGGAACCGATCGTCGAAGTGGAAATAAAAACGCCGGACACTTTTACGGGCGACGTGATCGGCGATTTGAACACAAAACGCGGCCGCGTGCTGGGCATGGAGCCGCTGGGCAAGTTCCAGTCCATCCGGGCGCAGGCGCCGCAGTCGGAAATGACGCGCTACAGTATCGACTTGAAATCCATCACCCAGGGCCGCGGCTCTTTTACGAGCAAGTTTATCGGCTACGAAGAGATGCCGGCCAAACTGTGCGAGGATTTGGTGAAAAAAATAAAAGCCGAACAGGAGAAATAGGGACGGGAGAAATAGGGGTTCGCTGCGCGGACGCCGGTTTCTTAAAAATATAGAGGACGGCATGTTCAGACAGTTTGACCTTGTGATGAAAGCGGCTCTCCAGGGCAGAGCCGCGCATTTTCTTATTTTTCACGGCGCCGCCGCCGCCGCGCGGC
>JAIRRL010000178.1 GCA_031255985.1 Gracilibacteraceae bacterium | reverse complement strand
GATCGACGTCTACGAAAACGAGGGCAAGACGAGCGGGGCTTATTCCTGGGGCACTTACGCCTCTCATCCCTATGTGCTGCTGAATCATCAAAACACGCTCGACTCGCTTTTCACTCTGGCGCACGAGATGGGCCACGCCCTCCACACATGGTATTCCACCGCCAGGCAGCCGCATCATTACGCCGCCTATAAAATATTTGTGGCCGAAGTCGCTTCGACTTTGAACGAAACCTTGCTGACCCGGCATCTGCTGGCCAAAGCTCCAGATAAAACCCAAAAAGCCTATCTGCTCAACCATTATCTCGACCAGTTTCGCGGTACGGTTTTCCGGCAGACGATGTTCGCCGAGTTTGAAAAACTGACGCACGCGGCGGTGGAACGCGGCGAAACCTTGACGGCAAAAACCTTGAGCCGGGAATACCGGGCCTTGAACGCCCTGTATTACGGCCCCGCCGTTACTCTGGACGCGGAAATCGACTTGGAATGGGCCAGGATTCCACATTTTTACAATTCATTCTATGTTTACCAGTACGCCACAGGTTTCGCGGCGGCCACGGCCCTGGCGGACGGCATCCTGCGCGAGGGGGCGCCCGCCGTGGGCAAATACCTGGAGTTCCTCAGCGGCGGCTGCTCCGAAGATCCGCTGGTCTTGCTGCAAAAAGCCGGCGTGGACATGACCGGCCCCGAACCTATCCGCCGCGCCCTGGAAATATTCGACGGCTCGGTGCGGGAATTAGAAGCGCTGTTAGCCTGATCTATGGCGCAAAGCCGCGGCCGACCGGCGGTCTATATTCAAAGTCAGCAATCTTCCTTGAGCTGGAAAAGGCGGATATGAGTCGTGCCGGCCGCCGAAAGGCCGCTCATTCGTATGCAGGCTCTCAATCCACTCGCCGCCCGCTGGCGACGCGGGCGGCAGTTTCACGGAGAGACTGGCGTCCAAGGACGGATGAAAATTAAAAACGAACAATAAATTCTTCTTGGTAAAAACCAGCGTTTTTGCCGTTTCGTCCAAAACCAGCAGAACCGGCGCTTCCTCCGTCAGACGCTCGCGGGCGGCCAAGGCGAGCATGCTTTTGTCAAAATTTTCCAATTCATGATAGCGTAAATCGCTGTTTTCGGCCAAACTCCACTGCCGGCGGGCATAGTGGTAACTGTCGCCATTGCCGGCGCGGGGGAAATCTATCCATTCCGGGTGGCCAAACTCGTTGCCCATAAAATTCAAATATGCGTCGCCGCAGACGCAGGTGATAAAACGGATCATTTTGTGCAGCGCCATCGCCCGCTCGATTACCTGGCTGTCCGAGTTTTTGTGCATATGAGTGTACATTTCCCGGTCGGCCATGCGGAACATCAAGGTTTTATCGCCGACCAGCGCCTGATCGTGCGACTCGCAGTAAGCGACGACTTTTTCCCGCGGCCGTCTCTGCGTCTGCTCGCGCCAAAGAGCGCCGATATCCCAATCCTCATCGCTCCGCTCCGCCAAAGCCCTGATCCAGAAGTCCGGCAGGCCCATGCCCAGACGGTAATCAAACCCAATGCCGTCATTTTCCGCCGGCAGGCACATACCGGGCATCCCGCTCATATCCTCAGCGATCAGGATGCAGCTTGGTTTGACCTCCTTACAGAGGGTGGCCGCCAGTTGCAGATAGGTCACGGCGTCCGTGTCGGTGTTCAGGGAAAAATATTTGCGGTAATGGTCGAAATTGACGCCCAGGCCATGATCGTGATAAAGCATGGACGTGACGCCGTCGAAGCGGAAACCGTCAAAATGAAACTCGTCCAACCAGTATTTCAGGTTGGAGAGCAGAAAATGCAGCACCTCCGGCTTGGCGTAATTAAAAAGTTTCGTACCCCATTGAGGGTGAACGCCGGCTGGGCCTTTATGAAAAAACTGCCAGCCGGTGCCGTCAAAACGGGCCAATCCTTCGACTTCGTTGGGAGCGGCGTGCGAGTGCACCAGGTCGAGCAAAACGGCCAGCCCCAGGCTGTGCGCCGTGTCGATCAGGTTTTTCAAATCCTCCGGCGCGCCGAAACGGGAGGAAGGGGCGAAAAAATTTGTCACCTGATAACCGAAGGACGCGTAATACGGATGTTCCATCACCGCCATCAACTGCACCGCGTTATAGCCCAGCCGCCGCGCCCGCGGCAAAACCCGGTCGGCGAATTCGGCGTAAGTGGCGACGCGCGGCTCTTCCCCGGACATGCCTACATGACATTCGTAAATAAACAGCGGCGAGTTTGCCGGGCGAAACCCACCGTCCGTCCAGGGAAAAGGGGTTTCCGGCTGCCAGATCTGAGCGTCAAAAGCGGGGGAGCCGCTCTGTTGCGTGACGCGGCGGCTGTAAAGCGGCAGTCGTTCCAGCGTCTCCTGCCCGGTGACAACCAGCAGACGCGCTTTGGAGCCGTGCGGCAAAGGGCCGGGCAAACGCAGCTCCCAATTGCCGCCGCCCAAATAGGTCAGCGGATGACGGCGGCGATCCCACCCGTTAAAATCACCGAAAAGGAACAGGGCGCGCGCCCCCGGCGCCCATTCCCGGTAGACCCAGCCGTCCGCTTCCCGGTGAAACCCGAAGTAAAGATAGCCGTTCGCGTATTCCGCCAGGCTTTTTTGCCCGTCACTCAACAAAGCGGCCAGTACGCGCCGGTATTGCCGCCGCCGCAGTTCCAGGTCGGATTTATAGGGGGTCAGCCAGGGGTCGATCTCCCAAATCCGCGCCGCTGCGCTCACCCGGACTGCCTCCGGTTAAACAGAGCCATACCGAGAAGCATGGAGGCCACCACAAGAAAAGCCGGGTGCAGCCAGGAAAAAAGGAGCATGATCGTGATGGCGGCCAGGCCGAAAATCCAGGTAATTTTATCCCGCAAGGCTTTTTTTCCCATATCGAAAGCGGTTTGCGCCAGTAAAACCACGACCACCGGCCGGACGCCCTGCAGAATAGCCTGCAGATGGGGAGAATCGGCAAAACCGATGATAATGCTGCCGAGCAAGATCATGACCAGGGCGGTGGGGACGAGTGTGGCGGCGGTGGCGACAAAAGCCCCGGCCCAACCGGCGACGCGATAGCCTACGACGCCTGACATTTTCGTGCCGATGGGCGCGGGCAGAGAATTGGCGATCGCGAGGAGATCCGCGAATTCGTCGTCATCCATCCATTTATATTTTTTCACGATTTCCGCCTGCATGAGGGGAATCATGGCCGGGCCGCCCCCGTAACTGAAATTGCTCGCCCGGAAAAAAGCGAGAAACAGACGCCGGAGGTCAGCCGCATTGGATTTGGCCATAAGTCGCGTCCTCCTTTAAAAAAGAATAAAACCGGCCGCCATGCCCAAAACTATGAGCAGAGCTGGGTGGATTCTCGCCAGATACAGCAGCGCGGCGGCCGCGACCGCGATGGGGATGGTCAGCAGTTCGCGCGGCGAGGATATGGAAAAGGCGCTCCGCCCCATATCAATGGCCACGTAAAGCAGGAGCGCGGTGATGACGGGACGCACGCCTTTCAGAGCCGCTTGCAGCTTGGGCGAATGGGCGTATTTTTTCAGTAAGGCCCCAAGGAAAATGAGCAGCAGTATCGTGGGCAGAATAGTCGCCGTCACGGCAACGAAAGCGCCCGGCCAAGACGCGGAAAGGAAGCCGATATACGCGGCCATTTTCGTGGCGATCGGCCCCGGCAGCGCGTTGGCGGCGGCGATAGCGTCGGAAAACCTGGCCGAATCCAGCCAGCCGTAGCGCTCGCACTCAGCCTGAATGAGAGGGATGACCGCCGGGCCGCCCCCAAAGCCCAAATTGCTGGCGCGAAGAAAACCAATGAATAAATCCCATAAATTATTCCACATGATAAGCGGATCGCCCTCCTTAAATACGCCTTAATCCTAACACAGCCCGCCGCCAATATCAAGATCTTCGCGCGCAATTTCAATGTCGCCGTCGCGCGCCCCCGGTTCCGCAGGTGAGGCCGCCCAGGGCAAAAAACCGCGTCCAAAGCAAAAAATAGCTTGCGCGGCGCCGGAAAAAGTGATAATATATTTCCGGAACATGTTGTTCCGGAAATA
>JAIRRL010000041.1 GCA_031255985.1 Gracilibacteraceae bacterium | reverse complement strand
ACTCCTCCAACTTTTGATAGACATCTAGAATCTCTTGCATTGTGACAGATTTATCCAGTTTTTCAGGCGAAATAAGCATTTCCATCGCGTCACCCCTCTTCCTTACTATGAAATTTTATACTAACAAGGCATACTTGTCAACAAGACAATTCCTGGCATAATAAAGCCCCTAAGTTAGGCCACATGATGATGGGTCATGTGTCAAAAGATATGGGCAACAGAGTGTATAACCACAAAAGCATAGAGGAATTAAAGCTAAACATTGAACTAGTGACACGCAAGCGGCAAGAAGCGCCGGAATCCCAATAAATCAAGGGATTCCAGCGCTGCGTCAATCCGGTTATCAAAAATTCTTATGAGGGGGGGGCTTATTTTATGGACATAATCGTTTTACAAGTCAATCTGAAGGACAATGTGGCGACCGCGTTCGCCGAAATCGCGCCGTCGTCCACAGTTAAAGCGCGCGACCCGCAGGGGCGGGAGCGGCCGGTCGAGGTCAAAGACGCCATTCCCTACGGGCATAAGCTGGCCCTGACCGGTATTCCGGCCCTGAGTCCGGTGATCAAATACGGCGAAACGATCGGGCGGGCCAGCCAAGACATCAGCGCCGGCGAGCATGTGCATGTGCATAATACCGAAAGCTGCCGCGGCCGCGGCGATTGGGAGGGAAGAGCGTGAATCAGGTTTTTAGAGGCTATCGCCGGGCGGACGGCGGCGCCGGGGCCCGCAATACAGTCGCCGTGATCCCCAGCGTGTTTTGCGCTAATGTGGTCGTGGAAGCGGTTACGCGGCAAGTCATAAATACGGCGGGCATTTTACATCACCAAGGCTGCTGCCAGTTAAAGCCTGATTTGGATCTTGTTACCGCCTGTCTGATCGGTATCGGCCGGAATCCGAATGTCGGCGCGGCGCTTATCGTCAGCCTGGGCTGCGAAGGGGTGGACGCGGAAGAGGTGGCGGCCGGAATCCGCCAGAGCGGCAAACCGGCGGAAACGGTGTATATTCAAAAGGGCGGCGGTACCGTCCGGGCTATCGCCCAGGCCGTTCAGACCGCGCAGGAGCTTTCCCGGCAAATCTCAGCCCAGCCGCGGGAGGACACGGATTTAAGCCATTGCGTCATGAGCATCAAATGCGGCGCTTCCGACGCCACCTCCGGCATGGCTTCCAACTGCGTGATCGGTTATGTGGCGGATCGGCTGGTCGATCTGGGCGGGACGGTGATTTTCGGTGAAACCACCGAGTTTATCGGCGCCGAACATATCCTGGCCGGCCGGGCGGCGGATCCGGCCTGCGCCCAGGCCATCTACGGCATTGTCGCCGACATGGAAGCCAGAGCCAACCGGGTCGGCGTGGACATGCGACGGGGGCAGCCCACGCCCGGCAATATCCAGGGCGGTCTCACGACGATTGAGGAAAAATCGCTGGGCGCTATTGTGAAATCAGGCAGCCGCCCGATTCAGGGCGTACTGCGCTACGAAGATTCCGCCGCCGGCAAACGCGGCCTGTGGATCAAGGATACTCCCGGACGGGAATTGGAGATCCTGACCGGCATGGCCGTCGCCGGATCACAATGTATGCTTTTTTCCACCGGACGCGGCGCTCCGCAGGGTTTTCCGGTGATGCCGGTGCTGAAAATCTGCGGCAATCCGCACACCTTTGCCGCGATGCCGGCGGATATGGATGTGAACGCCGGCGAGATCATAGAGGGCAAAAAATCGATTGAGGAAGTGGGCGAGGAAGTTCTGCGGGAGTTAATCGCCGTTTTGAGCGGTAAAACGACAAAATGCGAAACCATCGGCTACACGAATTTGGTTGATTTTTACACAAAAGGCCCGGTGATCTGAACATTACACCGCGAATTACAAACTGGCCTTCCGACGGATAACAAAAGTTTTTGCCTTAATGCTACATTAATACACAGGTATATGATATAATAGCCGCAGAACATCGATTTTACGGGATTCTACGGAATTTTACGGAATTTGAGCGTTCCGCCCGCCCTGCCGCTTTCCGGCGGCCAGCGCGGGCGGCGGGTTGGCGGCGCTTGTGAACTCCGCCCCTGTCAGACGGCGGAGTTCACAAGAATAAGGATTGGCACTCGAAATGAACTTGAGCTGTATAAAAAAATGCGTATGGGCGGCTTTGTTTTTTGCCCTGCTACTCACGGGAGCGGGCTGCGCCCCGGTGAATCCCGCCGCCGGCGACGATGCGCCGGTGGTCTATACGGATTTTCGCGATATTCCCGGCGTAACGGCGGAGGAAATACAGGCCATCGAAGCTTTGGCCGCCAAATATCAGGACAGCGGCTTTTCCTACGGAACGTTTCCCAGCACGGAATCCTTCACCGCTCCGGACGGGACGGTCGGCGGATTCAGCGCTTTGTTCTGCGACTGGATGAGCCAATTATTCGGCGTCAGGTTCACCCCGGCCACCTATGACTGGGACGCCCTTTACAACGGCCTGCTGAACGGACAGATAGATTTCAGCGGCGAAATCACGGCCACGCCGGAGCGGCGGGGATTATTCAACATGACGCGCCCGTTTGTCCAGCGCGCAATCGTCGCCTACCGGCGGAACGGCGCCCTCCGGCTGGAGGAAATAGCGCAAGCGCGCCCGCTGCGCTTCGGCTTTTTGACAGGCTCCAACACTGCCGGCCTCATCCTCGCTTCTTCGCCCTACGACATAACCCCGATTTACAGGGACACGCTGGAAGACGGAATTGTCTTGCTCAATTCGGGCGAAGCGGACGCTTTTCTCGCTGAGGAACACGGCGAGGCGAACATGCCGGATGGATGGCATATCGAAAAGATTTTCCCCATAG
>JAIRRL010000205.1 GCA_031255985.1 Gracilibacteraceae bacterium | reverse complement strand
TATACTGCTGGGTATACGCGCAGGGCAAGGCGCACCGGACAGGAAAGACGATAAAGGAGGCCGTTGAGATGACAGCCGAACTTAAAAAGGATCAAAACGCGAGCGGTTTGACTTTGCCTAAGCGAGGAATCGGCTGCAACTGCAATAGCTACAGGAAATATTTTACATATCAGGCTGCATTTACTTTGTCAATCCAACCAGCCCCAGCGCTCTGTCCGCCACCGCCGGACAGGGCGCTTGACAAACCAATCATAATGGTGGATAATACACATCTGAATAATATGTTTGGAGGCGGACTTATGAAAATATCTTCCAAAGGGCGCTATGCGCTGGCTGCGATGATATTGCTCGCTCAAAACTCTGCCGAAGGCTCGCCGCTCACAGTCATCGCCATTGCGGGCAAGCTGGCCATGTCAAAAATCTACCTGGAACAAGTATTTGCTCTGCTGCGCAAAGGCGGTCTGGTCACTTCTATCAAAGGCTCGCAGGGCGGCTACCAGTTGGCCCGTTCAGCCGACAAAATCAGCGCCGCCGACGTTCTTGCCGTCACGGAAACTTCGATATTCGAGGATACGGAAAGCACGGCGCCGGATTCTCAGCCCGGCATTGAGCGCGCCCTGCAGGACAGTCTGTTTACGCCCGCCAATAGCGCGGTGAAAGAAATCTTCGGGCGAATGTCGCTGGCGGATTTGGCGGAAGAATCGCTCAGAAAAGCGGCCAATGAAGCCTATATGTACTGCATTTGATTTTTTTAAAAAATTCCGCAAACTTCGGGGGTTCGCTGGATTTAAGAGTTCGCTGGATTTAGGGGGGCAAAGAGACATATGGACGACAGGAATAATAACCATAATCAAAACAGCAATCAAAACGGCAACCATAACCGTAATATACGCAATAATATCAACACTCTCTGCGTTCACGGGGCGGAGGACGCAAACAATACGACCGGGGCGATAACCACGCCGGTTTATCAGACGGCGACCTTTGCCCATCCGGGCGTGGGCCAAAGCACGGGCTACGATTATGCCCGTCTGCAAAATCCTACCCGCGAGACGCTTGAAAAAACCGTTGCCGCGCTTGAGAACGGCGCCGACGCGATGGCTTTTTCCTCCGGCATGGCCGCGATGGCGGTTTTATGCGAATTATTCGCTCCCGGCGACCATATTATCGCCTCCGACGACCTGTACGGCGGTTCGGTGCGCCTTTTCGACCATATCGCCCAAAAAAACGGCGTCAGCGTGGATTATCTGGATACCGGCGATATCGGCGCCGTCCGCGCCCGCCTTAAAGGAAGCACCAAGGCCCTTTTTGTGGAAACGCCCACCAATCCGATGATGCGCGCGACTGATCTTGAAAAAATCGCCGCGGTCTGCCGGGAAAAAAACCTATTGCTCATCGTGGACAACACCTTCCTGACTCCGATTTATCAGCGGCCGCTCGAACTGGGGGCGGACATCGTTTTGCACAGCGGCACAAAATACCTCGGCGGCCATAACGACGTACTGGCGGGGTTTCTCGTGACCGGCAGGGCTGAATTGTCAGAAAAATTGAGATTTCTGTACAAAACCATCGGCGCTTGTCTGGCCCCCTGGGACTGTTTTCTTCTCCAGCGCGGCGTCAAAACGCTGGCCATCCGCATGGAGCGCATAACCGAGAACGCCCGCCGGATTGCCGCCTGGCTCGCAAAACAACCGCAAGTGCAAACCGTCCTCTATCCGGGCCAAAGCGGCATGATTTCCTTCAAAACAGACGCCGCCGCCACCGCGCGGCTGATTCTCGAACGGGTGCGGCTGATCAAATACGCCGAAAGCCTGGGCGGCGTCGAATCGCTCATTACCTATCCGGTTTTGCAAACCCACGCGGACGTGCCCGCGGCCAAAAGAGAAGCTCTGGGCATAGACGAATGTCTGCTGCGAGTGTCCGTCGGCATCGAATACGCCGGCGACCTCATCGCGGATTTGGCGGCGGCGGTGAGCGGGCAATGAATCTGCAAAACATAGCAAACAGATATGTTATAAAAATATTTTTTGCAAAACCCTTGCCAAAGGGAAAATAATGTGTTATGCTTTACTCATATAAAACATATATGTATTATATGAGTAAAAAACAGGAGGCGCAAAATGGCAAACATTTATCAGAATCTCACAGACTTGATCGGACGCACGCCGCTCTTACAGCTGAACAAATACGGAGCGGCGGCAGGCGTCAAGGCCCGCCTGATCGCGAAACTCGAATATTTCAACCCCCTGGGCAGCGTGAAGGACAGGATCGCATATGCGATGATCAGCGACGCCGAGGAAAAAGGAATCCTCACAAAGGACACGGTCGTCATCGAACCGACGAGCGGCAACACCGGGGTGGGCCTCGCTTTCGTCACGGCGGCCAAAGGTTACAAACTCATCCTGACCATGCCAGAGACGATGAGCGTGGAGCGGCGTCAGCTTGTCGCGGCCCTTGGGGCGGAAGTCGTGCTTACGCCGGGAACGGAGGGGATGAAAGGCGCCATCGCCAAGGCGAACGAACTGGCGGCAAGTTTGCCGAGCGCGTTTATTCCCCAGCAGTTTGAAAATCCAGCCAACCCGAAAATTCACAGAGAAACAACAGCGCGGGAAATTCTCGCCGATACCGACGGAGACATCGCCGCTTTCGTCGCGGGCGTCGGCACGGGCGGCACGGTGACGGGCGCGGGGCAGGCGCTGAAAGAAAAGGCGCCGGCCATCAAGATCATCGCGGTTGAGCCGGCGGCTTCCCCCGTCCTTTCGGGCGGCAAACCGGGGCCGCATAAGATTCAGGGGATTGGCGCGGGTTTTGTGCCGGAGGTATTTGATGAGACCTTGATTGACGAAATCATCGCGGTTACAAACGAGGACGCCTTTGAAACGGCGCGCAAGGCGGCGGCGACGGAAGGACTGCTGGTCGGCATATCCTCAGGCGCGGCGCTTTTCGCGGCGACCCGGATAGCCGCCAGACCCGAATTTGCCGGCAAAAATGTCGTGGTTTTGCTGCCCGATACAGGCGAGCGCTACCTCTCCACCCCGCTTTTCAGCAAATGAGGAACAGGAGGCGGGCAGCCGGTTGAAGACGATTTTATTGGTTGAAGACGACGCGATGATCGCGGCCGGAATTGCCTACGCCCTTGAACAAGAGGGCTATAGCGTCGCGCATGGCAAAACTGTGGGCGAGGCCCGGGCCGCCCTGACCGGCGCAAAATTCGACCTCGCGATTCTTGACCTGCAGCTCCCCGACGGAACGGGCTTTGACGTACGTGAAACGCTGAAAAACACGGACACGGCCGTGATTTTCCTCACGGTCGTTGACGATGAGGGCCATATCGTCAAAGCCTTTGACGGCGGCGCGGACGATTACATAACAAAGCCGTTCCGCTTGCGGGAATTCCTGGCGCGGGTGAAGCGCGCGCTGAACCGAAGCGGCGCGGCGGCCGCGCTGACTTTGGGCGCTGTGACCATTGATCCGCGCGCGGGAAAGGCGTCCGTCGCCGGCAAGCCGCTTGAGCTGACCGCTCTCGAATACCGCCTCCTTTTGACATTCGCAAACAACAAAGGCCGGATCCTGTCGCGTTTACAAATATTGGAATACATTTGGGACGCGGCGGGCAGTTTTGTTGAGGACAACACGTTGACCGTCTATATCAAGCGGCTGCGGGAAAAACTTGGCGGCGCGGCCAAGATCGAAACAGTGCGGGGGCTTGGTTATCGTGCTGATTGACAAGAGGCAGATCGTAAAGCTGTCCGCGGATATTCGCCGCGTGATCGACGGGCAGGACGTAGACTTCCGCGACAACCGCGAAGGAGTTTTTTCCATACTCAAAAACGATATTCACACCCTTGCCCGCCTCAAAAATGAGCAGGTGGACGCCCTCAAACGCGACAAAGCCGCCCTGAAAGACGCGATCGCGGATATTTCGCACCAACTCAAAACCCCGTATACCTCGATGATGATCATGGCGGATTTGCTTGAAAACGCGCCGCCCGCCAAGCAAGCGGAGTTTATCGCCGGCATCAGGACGGAACTCGCGCGGACGGAATGGCTGGTGGCCGCCCTGCTCAAAATGGCGAGGCTGGACGCGGGCGTAGTGGAGTTTGGCCGCCGGCCCGTTCGGGCGGAGGTTTTGGTCGCTCTCGCGCTTGAACCGTTGCAAATACTGCTTGACGTAAAAAATCAGACGGTGACGGCAAGCGGAACCGCTGAATTCATCTGCGATGAGGGCTGGACCGCCGAAGCGTTGACGAATGTTTTGAAAAACGCCTCCGAACACTCGCCCGCAGGCGGCGCGATTCGCGTGCAATCCGGTGAAAACCCCATTTGCGCCTGGATCAGCGTGACAGACAGCGGCGCGGGCATATCAAACGCCGAAATCGCGAAGTTGTTCAAACGTTTTGAGGGTTCCCGCGGCGGCGGTTACGGAATCGGGCTGCCCCTCGCCCGTGCTGTTATGCGCGGCCAGAACGGCGATGTTCAGATCGACGGCAAAAACGGCGGCGGCGGCGCCACGTTTACGCTGAAATTATTTAAATGACGAAACTGTCACCTGCCGGCCCCCAAAAGTCACCGTCCCGTCACTTTGGTTTGTTAAAATAAGGCCATAGAAAAAACGGGGAGGAAGGCAAATGGCCATACTGCAAGTCAAAGACCTGACGAAGATCTACGGCAAGGGGGCGGCGGCGGTCACGGCCCTGGCCGGCGTCGGCTTTACCGTGGAAAAAGGTGAATTCATCGCGATTGTCGGGGCGTCGGGGTCAGGCAAATCAACGCTCATGCACTTAATCGGCGGCGTGGACCGGCCAAGCGGCGGCAGCGTTATTATTGACGGCCAACCGATATTCGATATGAATGAAAGCGAACTGGCGATTTTTCGCCGCCGTCATATTGGGATTATTTACCAGTTCTATAATCTGATCCCCACACTCACCGCCGAAGAAAACATCATGCTCCCGCGCCTCTTGGACAACCGCGAAGCGGACGGGCAAAAGCTGCGCGCAATACTCGAAACCACCGGGCTCAGCGACCGGGCGCGGCATCTGCCCCACGAACTCTCCGGCGGCCAGCAGCAGCGCGTGTCAATCGGGCGCGCGCTCATCAATGACCCCGCCCTGATTCTCGCGGACGAACCGACAGGCAATCTCGACAGCAAGGCAAGCCGGGAGGTAATCGACCTGCTGAAACTGTCGAACCGGAAATACAATCAAACCTTACTCATTATCACCCACGACGAGAGTATCGCCCTCCAGGCCGACCGGATAATCACCCTTGCCGACGGAAAAATCATTCGCGCCGAGGGGGTGGAGAGGTGAAGCTGAATCTCACGACAAGATTGGCGCTGACGCAGCTGAAAATCAAGCGCGCCCGCACCGTAATGACACTCCTGGGCATTTCCCTTTCCACGGCGACGATCACAGCGGTGTACGGCTACGGCGAGAGCGCCAGAACGGCGATATATAAGGCGATAGGGCGCGACCTCGGTTATCCCGCGGTGATTCTCGCCCTGGGTCTCATTCTGGGCGGAATCGTGATTGCCGCCTCGGTTATTGTGATTTCCAATTCGTTCCGGGTGAGCGCGGGCGAACGAATGAGACAGTTCGGCCTGCTGAAAAGCGTCGGCGCGACCAAGAAACAAATCAGCCGGATTATTTTGGCGGAAGGGATTTTTTTGAGCGTAATCGGCATACCGGCCGGTCTCCTTATCGGCCTGCTGGTGGAACTGCTCGGCCTAACCGTGGTAAGCGCCGCCTTCCGGACCTTGAGGGCGGGTAATGTTCTCACCGTTGACGTCGCCTTGCCGTTTGTCGTAACGCCGTGGATGTTCGTCGTCGCGATAATCACCTCGCTGGCGACGGTATTGCTGGCGGCCTGGCTGCCCGCGCGGCAAGCGGCGAAAATGCCAGCGATTGACGCGATTCGGCAAAAAAGCGAAGTCAAAGCGACGGCAAAATCTGTCCGCGTCTCCAAGCTGACGCGCCTGCTTTTCGGCTTTGAGGGCGCCCTCGCGGCCAAATCCATGAAGCGCAGCCGCCGCAATTACCGGGCTACGGTCGTATCGCTGACCGTCAGCATTGTCCTGTTTATCGCGGCAAGCAGTTTCGGGGCGCAGATCAAGGCGACGACGAGCGTGGTTTGGCAAAATGTGGACGCGACCGCTGCCGGGCAGTATTATTCTCATAGCGAACCGATAGACCCGCAGACCGTCCGGGCCGTGACGCAAAAACTGCGCGCATACCCCGGCGCCGCGATCTTCGGGGTCGGGGCGCGGTTGGAAAACAACACCGTGTCGTATATCACCGCGGACGATGAGCATTACGCCGAATTGTGCGCGGCGGCCGGCGCGCCGCCTGGCGCAAACATACTTGTCAATTACAGGCAGGAAAAAATCGGCGGCAAATACAAGACGTCCGTTCCGCACACGCTGGCGGCGGCGCGGGAAAAATACCCGGCCATCCGGCTGGACGGGGAATTGAAAGGCGCAAAAATCCCGGAAGAAATCAAGCTTTTTGCGACGGAGGACTTGTGTCTGCTCGTGCCGGAATCCGCGGCGAACAATTATTATTGGTTCGCGAACGTTCAGGATTCCGCCGCGTTTCGGGATTACTGCGAAAAAGTTTTGCAGGCGCAGATCCCCGCGCCCGAAGGCGGCGAGATATGGTTACATTCCTTTGATCTGAGCGGAGAAAGCAAAAATGTGAATACGATCGTGAACACGATTATGTTTTTTGTGTACGGTTTTGTCGGTATGCTGACACTTATTGCCCTGACGAACGTCATCAGCACAGTATCGGCAAACATGCGCTCCCGTTTCCGCGAGTTCGCGGTGTTGACGAGCGTCGGCATGACGAGAGACGGGATTCGCAAAATGCTGAATCTGGAAAGCGTTCTCTGCTCGGCCAAATCACTGGTTTTAGGACTGCCGCTGGGTGTCGCCGCGGCTTATGCGGTGTACAAAGGCTTGGGCCTCTCGGTGGAGTTCCCGTTTGAGCTTCCCTGGCGCGCGCTGTTGGCGAGCATAGCCGGCGTCTTCGCCGTGACGTGGGCGACAATGCGCGGCGCGGCAAACAGATGGAAAAACGGCGGCATAGACGCGATCCGCGAGACATCCGTAAAATAAGGAATGGCATCGCTTGCCATTTCGGGACAGTTTCTGCTTGTATTTAGTGGCGGTCGGTGGTAAAATATTCTTGCGGACGCCGATCATCATGATCCGCTTCAAATACGACCCCGGAACCATTGCCGAGGTAAAAAAGCTGCCCGGCAGAAAGTGGAGCCAATCGCTGGAGTGTTGGCATGTACCCGACACGCCGGAATACCGCGAGCGTTTCGGCCTGTCCGGGGCGAAACTTCCTTGTACAAAAAGTTTTCAGCAACGCAATGAGCAAAGCGAAAATCAACAAGGATGTCGGAATCCACAGCTTGCGTCACAGTTACGCGACCCATCTGTTGGAAAGCGGAACGGACATCAGTTA
>JAIRRL010000192.1 GCA_031255985.1 Gracilibacteraceae bacterium | reverse complement strand
AGCGGCGCGAACCGCGGAAACGGGAGTGGAGACGTAGACGGGAGCGGGAACGGAGACGGAGACGGAAGCACGGGACGCCGTGGGCGGCGTCCCCTACGGGAGCAGGGAACGCGAAACGCCGCGGACGGCGGCCGTGTGGGAACCGGGAACGGAGACGGGAACACGGGACGCCGTGGGCGGCGTCCCCTACGGGAGCAGGGAACGCGGAAAGCCGCGGACGGCGGCCGTGTGGAAAACGGGAGCGGAGAGACGGGGACGGAGACGGGAGCGGGACGGGGACACGGGAACGGAGAGACGGGGGCGGAGAGACGGGATGAGGATTAATATGGCTCACGGCGGCGGCGGCCAGGAAATGCGGGAACTGGTGACGGATTTGTTCCAGCGCCGCCTGAGCAATGAATTCCTGGATCGCGGGGAAGACGCGGCGGCCCTGCCGCGGCCTGACTACCCCATCGCGATGACCACCGACAGTTTTGTCGTGACGCCGCCGGAATTTCCGGGCGGCGACATAGGCAAGCTCGCTGTGTGCGGTACGGTAAACGATTTATGGATGAGCGGGGCGCGGCCGCTGTACCTCACGGCCGGTTTTGTGCTGGCGGAAGGACTGGAGTTCGCCCTGCTGGAGCGCGTGGTCGATTCGATGGCCCAGGCGGCGCGGGCGGCGGGCGTCAAAATTGTGGCCGGCGACACCAAGGTCATTGAAAGGGCGGGAACCGGCCCGAACGGGCTTTTTATCAACACCGCCGGCATCGGCTGCCGTCAATGGGCCGCCGCGCCCGCGGCAGTGAACGCGCGGGCGGGCGACGCCGTCGTTTTGAGCGGGCCGCTGGGCAACCACCACGCCGCCATTCTTTCCTGCCGCCTCAACCTTGCCAACACGATCACAAGCGACTGCGCCGACCTGGGGCCGCTGGCGGAAGCGCTGCTTGCCGGCGGCGTGGGCCTGCGGGCAATGCGGGATGTGACGCGGGGAGGGCTGGCGACCGTGCTGAACGAAATCGCGCTGGCGGCGGGCTTGCGCATCGAGGCGGAAGAAGAAAATATTCCCGTGGACGCGGAAGTGGAGAAATTTTGCGGGCTGCTGGGCCTTGACCCGCTCTATATGGCCAATGAAGGCAAGTTCGTTTGCGTCGTGGCGGCGGCGGACACGGAAAAAACCCTCGCCCTCCTGCGCTCATTTCCCTTGGGGGCCAAGGCGGCCTGCATTGGCCGCGTCAAAGCCCCGTCCGCCGCGGACGCGGCTTTGCCTGGAGATGAGCCGCCGGTAACTTTGCGGACGGCGCTGGGCGGGCGGCGGATTTTGGACACGCTTTACGGAGAGGGGTTGCCGCGAATTTGCTGAAAACGGCGCCGGGTTTTATCGGCAAGGCTCCGGCAGACCTGGCGCCGGGGAAAGATTTTTTGAGAAATACGAAAGCAGGCTGCATTTTTCTTATAAATTTGATATACTTAACCCGCGCGGCCCGGCTTGTGGATGAGACCGGAGCGGTGGCGATTTGAAAAACAATGCGTCGCGATAGGTGATAAAAATGAATTTTAAATTTAAACGGCTTTTCATATTCCTGCTGCTGGCGTCCGCGGTTTTGTTTGCCGCCTGCGGGGCTTTGCCGGCCGGCCCTCCCGGCCCTCCCGCGCCGCCTGCGACGGCGATCGCCGATCCCGGCTTGACCGTTTATTTTATCGACGTGGGCCAAGCCGACGCCGCTCTCGTCGTCTGCGCCGGCGAAACAATGCTTATTGACGGCGGCAACGCCGAGGATTCCGATTTGATCTACGCTTTTTTAAAAAATCGCCATGTTTCGCGCCTGAACTATATCGTCGCCACTCACGCCCATGAGGATCATATCGGCGGGCTTGCGGGGGCGCTGAACTACGCCGCCGCGGATACCGCCTACTGCCCTGTGACCGCGCATGAGAGCAAGGCTTTCGGGGATTTTGTCAAATACCTGGCCCAACAGGGCAAATCCATCACCGTGCCGAATCCCGGCGACCGCTTCACGCTCGGTAGCGCGGAGGTGGAAATCCTCGGCCCCCTCAGGCCGAGCGACGAACCGAACAACACTTCCATCGTGCTGAAACTTACTTACGGCGACGTGAGTTTCCTCTTTACGGGCGACTGCGAGCGCGACGAAGAAGCCGACATTCTCGCGGCGGGCTTCGATCTCGCGGCGACAGTGCTGAAAGTCGGCCATCACGGCAGCAGCACCTCGACCTCTTATCCTTTTCTGCGGGAGATAACGCCGCGGTACGCCGTGATTTCATGCGGCGAAAACAACAGTTACGGGCATCCGCATGAGGAAACCCTCTCCAAACTCCGCGACGCGGACGTCACGCTCTACCGCACCGACATGCAGGGCACGATTACGGCCTTTAGCGACGGCAAAACAGTTTCCTTCTCCCCGGAGCGCAACGCCGGCGCCGTTACCAATCCCACCGCCCCCGCGCCGGCCGCCCCCGCCGTATATATCGGCAATGTGAACTCGCATGTGCTGCACAGTCCCGAGTGCGGCAGTTTGCCGGCGGAAAGAAACCGCGTGTATTTCGACTCTCTTGCCGAAGCTTTAGCGGCGGGATATGAAAAACACAGAGCTTGCCTCCCCTTAGCGCGAGGCGGCGATCGCCGCGGCGCGCGTATACCGGCTTGCCGCCCCGCGGGCGAGGCTGCGCGCGTAACTGCGGGTGAAACTCAGGCGAAGCTGCGGGTGATTATATCGATGATTTCGTCCTGCTCGCCGGCGGTCATTTTTGTATCGCTGGGCAGGCACAGCCCGGCGGCAAAAAGGCGGGCCGATATCCCCTCCCGTT
>JAIRRL010000182.1 GCA_031255985.1 Gracilibacteraceae bacterium | reverse complement strand
CTGCTCCCGCGCCCGCCGCGTTATTTCTTCCCGCCGGGCCGCCATCTCTTCCTCCTGCCTGGCCAGGCTGGCTGTCTGCGCCGCGGCCGCCTGTTCCTCCTCGGCCAGGCGTTCGGCGGTCAAATTCAAACCCCGTCTGGTTTCTTCCAGATTGGCGAGCAAATCGGCTTCCTGCCGCTGCCGGCGGGAAAGGTATGACTGCGCCTCCGCCAGAATATCCGCCGGCAGTCCCAGGCGGCGCGCGATGTCAAAGGCGTTGCTGCGGCCGGGGATGCCGATGAGCAGGCGGTAGGTAGGCTCCAGGGTTTCCGGGTTGAACTCAACGGAAGCGTTTTCCGCCGCCGGCGTATTGTAGGCGAATTCCTTCAAAGCGCCGTAATGCGTGGTCGCCGCCCCCCGGCCGCCCCGGCGCAGCAGTTCTTCTATGATGGCCGCCGCCAGCGCCACTCCCTCTGTCGGATCCGTCCCCGCTCCTATCTCGTCAAACAAGGTCAGGGAAGCGTCGTCAGCCAGCTGCAAAATTTCAATGATATTGGCCATATGGCCCGAAAAAGTGGAAAGCGATTGCTCGATGCTCTGTTCGTCTCCGATATCAATCAAAATATGACGGAATACACCCATTTTCGATTCCGGTTCCGCCGGGATAAAAAGGCCGCATTGGGTCATGACTGCCATAAGGCCGATTGTTTTCAGGGTCACCGTCTTGCCGCCGGTATTGGGGCCGGTCACGATAAGAAAGCGGCGGGCGCCGCCGATATCCGCCGTAAGCGGCACAGGGGCGGCCAGCAGGGGATGGCGGGCTCTCACCAGTGAAATATCCGGCTCATCCAGGAGAACGGGGGCCGCCCCCTTGATTTTCTCCCCATAGCGGGCCTTGGCTAAAATAAAGTCCAAACTGAGCAAAGCCTCATAGGTTGAGGTCAGCGCCTCGCCGGCTGCCGCCACTTCCGCGGTCAGGCGCGTCAGGATGCGCTCCGTTTCTTTTTTTTCCTTCAGTTCCGTTTCCCGCAGTTCATTAGCCAGACGCACCACCGGCGTCGGCTCCATGAAAAGCGTGGCGCCGCTGGCCGACTGATCATGGGTGATGCCGGCAAAAACCGGGCCGTACTCCGCTTTAACCGGCAACACAAAGCGATCGCCCCGCGTGGTAAATAACAAATCGCTTAACATTTTTTGCTGGGCGGGATTGCGCAGTATGCCGTCCAAAGTTTCGCGGATGCGCCGCCGCAGGGTGCGCTGCCCAAGCCGGCAGCGGGCCAGTTCTGGCGACGCCGTGTCGCGCATGAGCGCGTCGTCGCCGATCACGCCGCCGACGGCGTCCTCCAAAGGTTTAAGCGGCACAATGGCGGCGGCGATGCGCCGCAGGGCGTCAAAACGGGCGCGCGCCTCCTCCCCTCCGCTCCGGCTCTGATTTTCTCCCAGCAAAAAGGCGCGGGCCCGGCGGGCGGCCCTGGCGGCGTCGCGTATATCCAGCAATTCCTGCTCGCGCAGCAAACCGCCGCGCAGGCAGCGTTCCAGGGCGGGGCGGATTTCTTTGGCCCCGCCCAGGGAAAAAAGCGGATTCAACCTGAGCAGCGCCGCCGCCTCGTCTGTTTCTTGGAGCAGGATTTCCACCTGTCGCTTGTCAGCCGCCGGGGTCAGGGCGGCGGCGCGTTCGCGGGCGCCGGGCAGCGAACACTCTGCCGCCAGAGCGTTTCTTATGTCATTAAATTCCAATTTTGTCAGTATTTTTTCCGACGCCGCCAATCCGTCCGCCCGCTTTCCTCAACTGTTTCCTTTTTTATTCCTCTGGTTTGTCATATTCGTAAAGCCGGTCTTCCAGCAAATATAAGGACTGAATATTGTTTTCCAAAAAAAAATAGTGCTTGATGTAAAAAATTTCAACGATAAAAATTATTAACAGGAGCAAAAACAAGAGAATGACTTGAGTGGAGCCGGCGAGCGCTTCCGCGGGAGCCGCGCCGGCCAGGAACGCTAAAGCAAAGAGCGCCAGCAAAATGAAAGCAAAAGACAAGGTCACCAAGAGATGAATCAGGCGCTCATGCTGAAAATCAGCGATTTTCAGCCGGTGGCGCCCAAGCAGGGCGCGGGCGCGGGCTGCGCGCGCCGAGGGCGCGAGAGAGACGAGAGCGCTTAGTTCCGCCCGCAAAAAATCCCGGTAAAATTTGATCTGCTGTTCCATAACAATGCCAAACCCCTTATATTTTCGCATATGGCCCGGTAAAAAGCAACGACATTATTCCTCCGGCCTGGTTTTTTTCCTTTTGCGCACACATTCCTGCAGGAGATACTCAATCTGGCTGTTCACAGAGCGGAAATCCGCCGCCGCCCATTCCGCCAGCTCTTTGTACAGTCGCGCCGACAAGCGGAGCGGCACTTGTTTTTTCGCGGTCTCTTTAATTTGTTCCATATTTTTTGCCGCGCGGGAGCGCTCAATAAAGCGAGCCGTTGTTTACGACCGGCTGCACGTCCTTATTGCCGCAAAGAACTACGAGCAGATTGCTGACCATCACGGCTTTGCGTTCCTCGTCCAGATCGACGATGCCGTTTTCGTTCAGCTTGGCCAGCGCCAGTTCCACCATGCCTACGGCGCCGTCGACGATCATTTTGCGCGCGTCGATGATGGCCGCCGCCTGCTGGCGCTGAAGCATGGCGGCCGCGATTTCCGGAGCGTAAGCCAGATGGGTTATTCTCGCTTCCATTACCTCCAGGCCGGCCGCGTCTACTTTGGCCTGGATTGCTTCCCGCAGCTTGGCCGCGATCATTTCGCTGCTGCCGCGCAAAGAGGTTTCATCCTCCATATCCGGGTTGTCATAGGGATACATGCGCACGATCCCGCGCAAGGCGGAATCGCATTGCAAGGAAAGAAACTCCGGATAATCGTCCACGTTGAAAACGGCGCGGGCCGTGTTGACGACGCGCCAAATCACGATTATGCCGATTTCAATCGGATTGCCGAGCAAATCGTTTATTTTTTGTTTTTCGTTATTCAAAGTCATGGCTTTAAGGGAAATTTTCTTCTTGCCCTGGGCGGGGGAATACTTGACCCCCTGGCTCGCGTTGATATCGATTTCCGGCGTGTGTTTGCCCGGCGCCGTAGCCGAAACAAAGGGATTGACAAAGTAAAAGCCCGGCCCCCGCAGCGTGCCGTAATAAACGCCGAAGAGGGTAAAGACATATGCTTCGTTTGGTTTCAGCACTTTAAGCCCGCAAAATAAAATGACGGACGCCACCCAATACAGGATGCAGACGATAATCAGCCACCAGGCTCTGTTCGCCGCGGCGAAAATAACGCCGGCGACCGACGCGGCCAGCAAGCCGATGTTCAGCAGCATCATCGCCATGCCGCTTACCGCCGCTCCTTTCTTTTCCTCGTCATGCGCTCTTTGCTTTTCATTGGTCATTTTTTCCATCCTCCTTGAACGATTTTGTCAGTCTGATATTAGAATCATATCATAGAGATATCCTAATCATATCATATTAACCAAAGGTTGTCAAGAGAGGGGACCTGCGGGTGAAGAAAGGGTGAAAAATGCTCTTGCGCGGGTTTTGTTTTTCATGTATAATTTTTTTATAAAAAGAATAATTCATATACTTAAATTCGTATCTGCGGGCGGACGATGACGCCGGGAGAGAGATGTGGCGCGGCGCGGGAACAAAAATTCTTCATTAAAAATTGATAAAAACACGCAAGTTTTACAGCGTGTTATTCCCGGCGTCCTGCTTATCGGAGCAGCCGGCCTGGGCCTTATCTTTCTGTTCGCTTTGGACAGCGGCGTTGTGGGGGAGGCGACGGCGCGCGGCCTGCGCAAAGCTTTCGGCGTCGGCGGTCCCGGCCTTTACGTCTTGGTGGCGGCGGCCGGCGTCACTCTTATGGGCGGTAAAAAAGGCGAGATGTTCTGGCGTCTCAGCGGCCTTTTTCTTGTTTGGCTCGGCCT
>JAIRRL010000180.1 GCA_031255985.1 Gracilibacteraceae bacterium | reverse complement strand
TTTTCTCTCACACTGTCTCTCCTTGCATTTCAAAATCCGCGCTTTTCAGCGCCCCAACAGCCTGCTTCAGGGAACGCCGGGACGGCGGCCCCGTTTTTCACAGTTTGCGCCCCGGCCTTGATTCCCTTCCTCCAATCATGTAAAATATTAAATAAAACGAGGCGCGTATGAAACGGATTATTCTTCTCACCTTAATTATAGGACTGCTCGCCGGCTGCGGCTTCTGGAACCGGGACGTTTTGGACGAAAACGCCGTCTCGCCCCTGCCGGCCGCGGCCCTGCTTATCGACGCCGCCGCCATAAAAGAGGAAACGGCGGCGCTCATCCGCCAGGCGCAATCGACGCTTTGGCTGGAGCAGTTTATCTTCGACGAGCCGGAATTGCTGGCGCTCCTGATCGAAAAAGCCGCAGCCGGCGTCAATATTCATATTTTGCTGGACAGATGGCAGACCGCCAATCAAAAAACAGTGGAAACCCTGAAAAACAACAATATTTCCGTCCAGTATTATCCGGCCCAAAAAGGCCAGTACCAGCGCGTTCGCTACATGGTGGCCGACAGCGCCGCCGCGATCGTGTACAGTTCCGACTGGACGGCGCGCGCCCCTCTTATCCGCCGCATGGCCGTGAAGCTGGACGGACGGGCGGCCTTGAAAATAGCGCGGTCTTTCGCCGCGGACTGGCAGAGTACGACCACGCTGCCTTTGGTTTTGCCGACGACCGAACCGGCGGAGGATTATGTAAGTCTGGCCGAGGGAGCGGGCGTGCGCCAGGGTGTTCTCAATCAAATCAACAGCGCGGAACGGGAAATCCTCGTCGAGAGTATTCAAATCAGTCAGGAGGACGTCCTCAACGCGCTGATCAGCGCCCGGCAGCGCGGTTGCGCCGTGCGGGCAATCCTGAATCCCGACGCCGTGACCACAACTCCCAACAGTTTGCGCCGGCTGCTGGACGCCGGCGTGGAGGCGCGCCTGTATCAGGGCGGCGAAACGGCGGAAACGATAGATTATACTTTCGCTGTTTTTGACGGCCGGTCGCTGCTTTTCGCCCCGTCCGCCTGGTCGCACGCTTCCTTCGTCATCAATCACGAAACGCTGCTGACGATTCCAGCCCCGGCCTGCGCGGAAAAAATGCAGGAGATTTTCGCCCTCGACTGGGAAAAAAGCGTCCCGCCGCCGGAGCTGCCCGAATGAGCCGGGCAAGGCGGGGTTCGCCGGAAAGGAAAAACCATGGCTTATGATTTCCTTATAGCGGGCGCCGGCTTGTTTGGCGCGGTTTTCGCTCACGCAGCCGCCGGGCGCGGCCGCTCCTGTCTGGTAATAGACCGGCGGCCCCATATCGGCGGCAATCTCTATACGGAAGCCGTAGCCGGCGTCAATGTCCACCGTTACGGCGCCCATATTTTTCATACAGATAAAAAAGAAATCTGGGATTATATGCGGCAATTCGCCGAGTTCAACCATTTTATCAACGCGCCGCTGGCCAATTTCCGCGGCGAAATCTATAATCTGCCTTTTAACATGAACACCTTCAACAAAATGTGGGGCGTCAAAACTCCGGCCGAAGCCAGAGAAATGATCGCGCAACAAAGAACAGCGCCGGAGAACCGGGCGCCGCGCAACTTGGAGGAACAGGCCCTGAGCCTTGTGGGCCGCGATATTTATGAAAAATTGATTAAAGGCTATACGGAAAAACAATGGGGCGCGGACTGCCGCTCTCTGCCCGCCTTTATCATCCGCCGCCTGCCGCTGCGCTTTACCTATGACAATAATTATTTCAACGGCCGCTATCAGGGAATTCCGCTCGGCGGCTACACCCCGCTTATCGCCAAGATGCTCGCGGGCAGCGACGTGCTGCTGAATACGGACTACAAGGCTTACGCCGCCGCTCATCCCGGCGCGGCGGCCCGCACGGTTTACACCGGCGCGATCGACGAATTTTTTGACCGCCGCTACGGCCCTCTCGCCTACCGCAGTCTGCGCTTCGAGACGGAAATCCTAAGTACGGACGACTATCAGGGCAACGCGGTCGTGAATTATACCGACCGCGAGACGCCTTACACCAGGATTATTGAGCATAAGCATTTTGAGTTCGGCCGCGGGGAGCAAACCGTCGTCACCCGCGAATATCCG
This sequence comes from Gracilibacteraceae bacterium, assembly GCA_031255985.1. GTDB lineage: Bacteria > Bacillota > Desulfitobacteriia > Desulfitobacteriales > Syntrophobotulaceae > JAIRRL01. The sequence continues at coordinate 1,563 of JAIRRL010000180.1, read as the reverse complement.
CTCCCCTGGCGGCCGGGGGCCGAGCCGTATTATCCCGTCAACGACGAGACTAACGCCCTTTTGCTGGCGAAATATAAAAAACTGGCCGCCGGGCGTCCGGATGTGATTTTTGGCGGCCGTCTCGGTGATTACGCCTATTACGATATGGATCAAATCGTGGAAAAAGCCCTGGCCCTGGCCCGCGCCGCTCTCGGCGGCGAGGGCGGCCCGGCCCGAAGGAGAGACTAAACCGCGCGCTGAACCTTGCCGGAACGCAGACATCTGGTGCAAACCCGGATGTGAACGGGCGCTCCGTTAACAATAGCGCGTACTCGCTGCAGATTGGGCCTCCAGACCCGTTTGGTGCGGATATGTGAATGGCTGACATTCATCCCGGCCGCGACTCCTTTGCCGCAAATGGCGCAAACTCGTGACATGAAAGTTCATTCCTTTCTGCTAGATGGCGATGAGCTGACCGCCCCCGCGCCCGGCAGAGCGCAAAGCGCGGAGACTATAATATTTTACCAGACGGCGGCCCTAAACGCAACGCACCCCCGCGAAAAAAATTTACCGCCCCGCCCGGCCCAAAAAACTCGCAATCCAGCCGCAATTTAGGCGGCCAAAAAAACAATTGCAAAACAATTGCGTTCCTGATTTGTTCATGCTATAATAGCAGCCAGGAATTCCTGCTCTGTTGGTAGGGCAAGCATGGTTTTGATCCTATATTTGACACGGGAGCCGGCAGTGAGCGACTCATTATGTCACGCTTTATTCGCGAAAAAGAAGACAGAAGCGTAGTTCCAGGCGCCCACCTGCTTCAGCAGGGTCAGAAAACCGGCGGTCTTACGGCAGCGCGGGGAAAAAAGCAGGAGATATTCTCCTGCTTTTTATCATAATCGGCAGCTGGCTTGAATCTTCCGCTCTCGGAGAAAGGCGGTTTCAGCATTGTGAAAAGCTTATGGTTTTACGACTGCCCGGTCGGCCCGGTGGGAATCGTCGAGGAGGACGGCGCCATAACGCAGGTTTTTTTCGGGCGGGCGGACGCGCCGGCCGGAGTCGCCGCCGGCGAAACTCAACTGCTCAAAAAGGCGGCGGCTCAGTTGTCGGAATATTTCCGGGGCGAGCGCCCGGTTTTTGATCTGCCTTTATCGCTGCGGGGAACCGGCTTTCAGCTCTCGGTCTGGGCGGCGCTGCAGACGATTCCCGCCGGCGAAACCCGCAGTTACGGGGATATCGCGGCTCAAATCGGAAACCCCCGCGCCGCCAGGGCCGTCGGCATGGCTAACCACCGCAATCCTATCTCCATCATCGTGCCCTGCCACCGGGTCATCGGCCGCAGCGGCGCCTTGGTCGGATACGGAGGCGGCCTTCCCGCGAAAAAATACTTATTGGAAATGGAAAAACAATATGCCCGATAATATCGCCGGCGCCGCCCCGGCCGAAAAAACAGCGGCGCGCGCGGAAAAGGCGGAGCGTCCGCCTTACGAAAGCACCCGCGGCCTGGCGCCGCCGCTGGGGGCCGCCGCCGCCATCACCGCCGGCATTGCTCCGGACGGAGGACTTTACGCGCCGCGCCGCCTGCCG
>JAIRRL010000169.1 GCA_031255985.1 Gracilibacteraceae bacterium | reverse complement strand
GTGGAATTACAGAAAAAATTGGCGGCTGAACGAAAACGTTACTGGAATCAATTCACAGCTTTGGAAAAATACATCCAACAGATGAACACCCAAAGTTCCATGCTGTTCAGCGATTTCGGCGGTCAATAAGAAAGCGGCCGCGGATATTAACAGCTGCAGCCAACAAAAACACGAGAGGTGAAATAATAATGGCCATGCCCAATCCTTATCAAAATTACAAACAGCAGGCGATATACAATATGACGCCGCCGGAACTGCTGATCCTGATCTATGACGAACTGGTGAAGCGAGTGCATCTCAGCGAGACAGCCCTGGAAAACAAGGATATAGACGGAGCCCATAAACATCTTCTGCGGGCGCAGGATATCATCCGGTATTTGTCGGTGACCCTGAAAGACGGGTATGAGATTTCCGGTACGCTGGACAAACTTTATGATTTTTTCCTGCAGCAGCTTGTTTTGGCCAATGTGCGCAAAGACCCGGCCATACTGGCGGAAATCCTGCCGATGATAGAAGAATTGCGCGACGCCTGGCATCAGGCGGGAAAGAGTTACCGGGAATGACAGCGGCGCGGGTAACGGCGGCATGGGAATAAGAGAAAAACTGGCCCTGCGGCGCGAGCAGTATGGGCGGCTTTACAGCGCCGGCGCTGATTTTTTGGGCAAAAAAGAGCCGACGATGGATGATGTGGAAGATCTGATCTTGGCGCGGGAGCGTTGCGTCCTCCTTTTGGCGGAAGAACCGCTCTTGCGGACGGAACACAGCCGCTGGCGGGAGATTTACAGCGGCGGCGCGCGGCCGGCGGACGCGGAGGAGGAAGAAACCGCCCGTTTTTACGGAGAGATGGCAGAGTTGAATAAGAAAGTCCTGCGGCAGGATCAGGCGGTGCATATGCGCCTGCGCTGGCTGGAACGGCAGTATGCCGGCACGCCGGAACCGCCGCCGCCGCGGCGCAAAACGGAAATATACGCGGAGCAACCGGAGGAAGCGCGGAAGGGTCAGATCTACGACCGGTTGCGCTGACAGACGCCGCTCCGAAACAATAGTCGGGAGACAGAAAGGATAAGGTGGTGAGTGATGATATGAAGGTCGAAGGATTGGGTGGCCTGTATTATCAGCGGAAACTGACGGAGCAGAAAAGCGCGCCGCCGGGCGGCCGGACGGCCGGGCGGCAGGATCAGCTGACCTTGTCCCCGGACGCGCAGAAAGCCGCCGAGGATACGCGGCTGGAAAACGTGAAAAAACAGGAGCGGCTGGACGGGATCAAGGCGCGGATTGAAAACGGCACTTACGCCGTACCGGGCGAATATGTGGTCGACGCTATCCTGCGCCGCGCCGGCATCGGCTTTGGCAGGACGTGATTGCGATGGGAGATTATTTGGATTTTCTAGAAGAATACTGTGATTTCTATGACGGGCTGGTACAGCTTGAGGATGAGAAGATGCGAATTATCGTCGACAATAAGCCTCTTTTGCTGGAAGGCGTCATCAAGCGGGAGGAAGCAGCCGTCATGAGGGCGCAGGGCCTAGAAAACAAACGGCAGGAGTTGCAGGCGGCCTGGGGCGCGCCCGATAAGACTCTGCAGGAAATCATCGATTCACTGGAAGGGGAAGAAGCGCTGCGGGCGCGGCGATTAAGCAGACGTTTGCGCGGGGCGGTGGAAACTTTACGGGTCATGAATCAAACCAGCGCGGATGTGCTGGTCGGACGGCTGAAACAAATAGAGGGAATTATCAGGGAATTGGGCGAACACGCCGGCCGGGAGCGTTCTCTCATGAACCGTTCCATATAAACAAAAACCGGAGGTTTAATATTATGGTCAGAGCTACTTTTCAGGGCATGTACACCTCGCTGAGCGGCATCATCGCCAGTCAGGCCAATCTGGATGTAACTGCCCAGAATTTGACGAATATTCTGACAAACGGCTATACACGTCAGAGGGCCGATCTGCTGTCCATCGGCGACGCCGGCTTATATTCCCACATCGCGAACCCGCAGGCTATTCATATCGGCCAGGGGGTGAACGTTTTCAACACGAGCCAGCTGCGCAACGCCGGTTATGACATGCGTTACCGCGAGGAAAACACCAAATACGGCTATTATGAGACAAAACTGTCCGGCTTGGAGGATGTGGCGCGGGTACTGGACGAGATAGTCCGCTCGGAAACAGGCGGCGGCGTCCAGGATCAGCTGCTTGTTTTCCTGGACAGCCTGCATGGCATCACCGACAAGGCCAGCGATCAGGATTACAGCGTTATTGCCCGCAACGAGGCGGGCAAGATAGTCCAGCTTTTGAATGAACAGAGCCGCGAACTGGAGAAAATCTACGAGCAGCAGCAAGAGGATTTCAGCGTCACGGTCGACAAGATCAACACATTGATCAAAAGTATATCCGAATTGGATAAAATGATTCATAAGGACGAGACTTACGGCAATCCCTCCCATGAACTGAAAGACGCCCGCAACCTTATGCTGGACGAGTTGGCGGGTTATCTGCCGATAGAATATACGCCGACGGCCTATTCAGACAATATGGTCAAATTGATGCGCGACGCTATGCCGCACGCGAACGATCCTTATCCGCACGCCTCGGATAATATAGAATATTCCGTCAGCATTGTCACCTATGATAATTTGACCGGCGACAAAATTCTTGTGCCGCTGGTGCAAAACAACGGAAATTATGTGACCTTGGACTTAGATTCATTCACGCCTTATGGGGAATCTTTGCCGATGCTGACTGTCAGCTATCCTGCCGGAAGCGGCATGTATGAGCCTGGCAGTTCTCCGCCTTCGTCTCTGGACGGGCAGACATATAATCTGACAGCGGATCAACTCACTTCTCCCCCCCCCCTAATTGGCGTAGCCTTAAAAAGCGGCTCGGTAGGGGCGTTTCTTGATCTGCTTTCCGGCGACGGCAATTTCGGCACGGCGGAAGCGGATAATTACGGTATCCGTTATTATCAGAAAATGCTTGATGTTTTCGCGTCTACTTTTGCCCAAGAGTTAAACGGTATTAACGCCCTCGCCACTCCACCCGGCCCGCCTTTGTTCACCGACGCCAGCGGGATTTCAGCCACCGGCATAACCGCCGGTAATATCACCATATCCAACGCCTGGCGGGCTGACGCCGGCGCCCTGCAAAAAACCTCAGCCGCGGCGCCGCTGGGCGAGGAGAATGATTTAATTCTCAGTATGATTCAATTGTTCGACAGTAAAACCATTGCTTTTAACGGCACAACCGTTGGCGGAACTCCGACGACGGTCTATACGGGCGGCATGGTGTCTTTTCACTCCAATCTCGGCGTCACTTTGGGCATCGACAAGAATACCGTCTCCAATTTGTCCTCCACCTATAAGTTAAATGTGGAGAACCTTGATACTTACCGGCAGTCAGTGTCCGGGGTTGACGAAAACGAAGAGGCGGCCAATATGCTGATGTACCAGAAGGCTTATTCCGCCGCCGCCCGTATTCTGACAGCCATGGATGAAATGCTGGATCTGGTGCTTTCGACTTGTCAGTCCATAACCTTGTGAAGTGTTTCGTGAGTGAGTGAGTATTCAGTCTGATCTCAACATCGGACAAATCAATGCAATTCCACTCAGAGTGATGGTCAAAGAAGCAGAAAACGTGGTCGATTGTAAACAGAGTGACTGCTGGTTCGAGGCGTTTGTCCATCATTCCGGCCGT
>JAIRRL010000155.1 GCA_031255985.1 Gracilibacteraceae bacterium | reverse complement strand
CCGTTTACCGCCGCCCTGAATTGCCGGGAGACGGGCAAGCTGCCGCCGGGCTATTTGTGGAAAAATTTTCCATCAGAGAAAGGGGACGCGGCGGCGCAAAGCGAGGCGCTGGCCCGGTGGCTGGAGAAAAAACCGCTGCTGGAGGGGCGGCAGGCCGGGCAGCAGGAATTGGAGCAATGGCGCAAGGCCTGGGAACTCACTCCGGCGGAAATGGCGGCTTTGCTGCATACGGGGACGCTGCGGGGCGAAGCGAACTGGACGGCGGCCGTGAGCGCCCCGGTACGCGGCAGAGCGGTCTGCGCCCGCTGCGGGGCGGACGCCGCCGTCTGGCCTTCGGTACACGGCCCGGCGGCTACTTGCCTGGCTTGCGAAAGCCTGGGGGCCTTAAATTCCCTCCAGGTTTTATTCCGAGCCGCCCCGGCGGCCGCCGGCCAGCCGCCGCCGTTCCAGCCGGCCAGCGGCGGCGGGCTGGCCGGAGGGGACGAGACCGCCTGGCTGGAGAACTGGCCCGGCGGTCTCGTCCTCACTCCCGCGCAGCGGCGGGCAGCGCAGGATTTCCTGCGCTGGCTGCCCGCGCCGCCGGCAAGAATATTGCTGTGGGCAGCCTGCGGCGCGGGCAAAACAGAGGTCTGTTTTCCGCCGCTGCGCGCGGCGTTAGCCGCCGGGGCGCGGGTGCTGTTTACCGCCCCGCGCCGGGACGTGGTTCACGATGTGCTGCCCAGGCTGGAACGCGCCTTCCCGGACACCGAAATCCTGGCTCTGAGCGGCGCTCTCGGCGCTCCGCTCGGCGCGGCCCGCCTGGTGGCGGCCACGGTACATCAGGCCATGCGCTTTTATCAGGCTTTCGATCTCATCATCTTTGATGAGATCGACGCCTTCCCCTATAAAAACGACGCCGCCCTGGAGCGGGGCCTGCAGCAAGCGGGCCGGCCGGGCTGTAAGCGAGCGCTGCTTTCCGCCACCCCGGACGCGGCTGTCTTGCGGGCTATGCGGGCGGAAGGCGGGCAGATCGTCCGCCTTCCCGCCCGCCATCACCGGCGGCCGCTACCGGTTCCAGTCTTCCGGCCGCCGGCCGAATGGCGAAGCCGCGCCGCCGAATTGCTTCCGGCCGGCCCTATTTTGATTTTCGTTCCCACCGTCGCCGCCGTGGCGGAATGGGTGGAACGGCTGCGGGAGCAGTATCCCGCCGCCGCTCTCGCCGGCAGTCATAGCGCCGACCCGGAGCGGACGGCCAAGGTAGAAGCCCTGAAACGGGGGGAATATGAGCTTTTTGTCAGCACGATGATCCTGGAGCGCGGCGTCACCGTACCCGCCGTGCAAGTTTTGGTGACGGAGGCGGATCACCGCAATTACGACACGCCCACCCTCGTCCAGCTTGCCGGCCGCGCCGGCCGCACCGCCGCTCATCCGGGCGGGCAGGTGATTTTTCTGGCCGCCAAAGTAAGCGGCGCTATGGAGGAAGCGGCCCGGCTCATAAAAGAACAAAACGATCTGGCGGCCCGGCTCGGTCTCCTGGAAAGCGAAAGCGGCGGCGCGGCGGGCGCGGGTGATGCGGCGGGCGGCGCGGCCGAGAGCCGGGCCGCCCGCCCCGGTTCCGCTTTTTCTTTTCCCGCCTGGACTTTGCCCCTGCGCGCCGCCCTGCGGGATTTGTGGTACGCCGAAGAAACGCGCTGTCTGCTTTGCGGCGAACCCGGAAAAGAATCAATGTGTCCGGAGTGTCAGGAACACTATTTTCAACCGCTAAGGCGGCGCTGCTCCGCCTGCGGCAAACTGCTGGCGGCGGAAACCGGACTCTGCCGCGACTGCGCCGCCGGCCGCGGGCCGCGGAACTTGGCGGGCGCGAGCGCTTTAGGCTGGTATGAGGGGGCGTACCGCGATTTACTCCGCCGCGTCAAATACCGGGGCCAGCCCTTCGCCCTCTCCCGTCTCGCCCCTTACGCCGTCCGTCACGCTCTGCGCCATTTGCCGCCGCCGGACTGCCTGACGCCCGTGCCTCTGCATGATCAGCGCCTGCGCAGCCGCGGCTATAATCAGGCCGAAACTCTGGCTTCCTTCCTCGGCGGGGCGCTGGGCCTGCCGGTGCGCCCTTTTTTGCGCCGCGCCCGCCCGACGGTTCCCCAATCCAGCCTGACCCGGAGGGAACGCTTCGAGAATGTGCTGGGCGTTTTTGCCTGCGATCCGCACCCCGACCTGCGGGGCAAGCGGATTTGGCTGATAGACGACGTGCTGACGACCGGAGCGACGGCGGCGGCGTGCGCCGGGGAATTGCAGGCGGCCGGCGGAGGCGAAATCTTCGCTTTCGCGCTGGCCGCCGGCCTGGAGCATTGAAATGATTGACTTGTGCAGTATGGGCCAAAAAGAAAGATTAAAATTTGTAATCAAGCCGCTGGGGGAATTCATCACTGACCATGCCTTCCTCTAACCAAGTGCTGTCTACCCGGTACATGTGCCGCTCGCCGGCGACGTAAAATATCCCTTCCCCTGGAAAAACAGCAATTATTTTTTCCGGGTAAGGCAGGGGCGCCGGCCGTAAAAGCCCGTTTTCGTCTCTGACCCGATTCCCCCAATAGAAAACCCGCCCGTCGCTGGTCAGCGCCAGCATGTCTTCCCCTTTGGCTGAAACAACCATGTCCGCGATGTCATTCATCAGAATCCGCGGCCGGCTCTGCTGTTCCTCCTCAGTAACACCAAGGAAATATTGTGTCCAGCGCCCCCAAACGTACAAATTGCCTGATTCCGCCAGCGCGTAGTCCGCGCCATCCGTCGTCCAGATTTTTATTGATTTTTCCGGCAATTTCAATTTATGGTAAGCAAGGTCTTCCGGGCGCACATCCGGTTTGTCTTCCCCTTCTTCCCAGCGTGTGCGCGTCGTCCCCCACTGATACACATCCCCCGCTTCTGTCAGACCCAAGAAGCGGGACCAACCGGGCGCGATCTCCACAAAAATTTCTGGCGGCGTTATGATTGAAACAGGGCCGGGCACAAATCTCGTGTCACCGGTTCCCAAGGCGCCGTACCTGTTGTCGCCCCACATATACCATCGACCACTTTCTCCTAACGCCGCCGCTCCAAGTGTACCGGAACGTACTTTGACCATTTTTTCAGGCAACGGCAATTTGATTGGAGTGAGATATCCTTTGTCTTCGCCGTGACCCAGCGTGTTGTTGTGGCACCAGCCCCAGTTGTACACTTCTCCCTCTGTTGTGAGTACATGGTACGTCAGATAAGACGCTTCAATCTGCCGGATCACGGCTGGCATCGGTACATTGGTGGGAACATCATGGTTATCCAGCCTTCCTGTACCCAGAGTACCCGTCCAAGCGTCACCTATGGTGTACACTCGTCCGGACGCCGTGAGAAAGGCGTTCATTGTTTCGGCGATGATTATTTCATCCTCAATGACCGGATACAGGACAGGCGTGGGATTGGGTAATCCGGCGCTCAAATCGGCGGGAACAGGCGCTGCGGCGGGAATCTGATCGCCAGTCAGCAGTTGGCCGTAGCCGTTGCGGCCGCAGGCGTACAACTGACCGCTGACTCCTATGAAGTAGCTGTTATGAAATCCCGTAGCGATGTAAACAATCTCTTCCGGCATGGACACTTCCATCGGAAGCGGCACATCTTCCGCGCCGCTCAATCCCAACTGGCCATCCGTGTTGTCACCCCAGGCCCATACCCGGCCGTCGCGCGTCAGCGCCAGGATATGGCTGGGGCCGACGGCGATATCTTGCATAGGCTCAGTCACGGTTAAGGGCTGTAACTCCGGAACGCCTTGCCTTCTGTTGTCGCCCCGGCCCAATTCACCGCGCGGATTATCCCCGCCCAGGTACAGCTTGCCGCTTGCGCTCAACAGCGCGTAAAATCCCCGGCCGACCGACAGTTCAATTATTTCTTCCG
>JAIRRL010000117.1 GCA_031255985.1 Gracilibacteraceae bacterium | reverse complement strand
GGCCAGGCGGCCCAGGCTCCAGCCGGCCGCCGCCGCTCCGTTCTCCCGTCCGTAGAGACCGATATTGATCCCGGTCAGGACGATCTCCTTTGTACCGGCGGCAATCAGCGCCGCCGCTTCCGCCAGCACCGGCTCCGGCCGCCGGCTGCGCGACGGCCCGCGGGCCGCGGGCACCACGCAATAAGCGCAGCCGCCGGCGCAGCCGTCCTGGATTTTGAGCATAGCCCGCACCGGCCCGCTCCCGCCAGGCGCGGGCAGTTCCTCGTATCCGGCTTGCGGCTCGTAAGGCCGGACGACCGCCGGCGCCGGCCCGCCGCCGTTTTGCCACCGCGCCAAACATTCGGCGGCGGCGGCGCGATCCCGCGTGCCGAGGACGAAATCCGCTCCCAGCGCCGTTATTTCCTCGCTTTGCAATTGCGCCCAGCAGCCCATAATGATCAGGCAGGCCCGCGGGAACTCTCGCCGGAGGCGGCGCGTCAGGCGGCGGGATTTACCGGCGCTGGCGCCGGTTACGGCGCAGGTGTTCAGAATCAGCGCCTCCGGCTCGCCGGCGCCGGCGGTCTCATGTCCGGCCGCCCGCAGCAGGCGGGCCAGGGCCTCCGTTTCCGCCCTGTTTACTTTGCAGCCGAGAGTCAGCAATCTAACTCGCATCGGCGTCAACCCAGATCGCCGGCCGCGCCGAGGGCCATGGTCAAAGCCGCGAGGGCGGCGGTTTCCGCCCGTAAAATCCTGGCCCCCAGGCTGACGGGCGTGGCTTTCAGCTCTACAGTCGCCGCCATCGCTTCCGCCCGCGTGAAGCCGCCTTCCGGCCCGATCAGGATAGCCAGCGGCCGCGCCCAATCGACGCCGGCGAGTTCCGCCCGGAAAGACCGTTTTTTTTCTTCTTCCCAAGCCAGGAAATAGCGCGTATCCCGCGGCAGCAAATCTGGTAAATCTTTCCATTCGCTCGTGGGAAAAATTTCCGGCGCTCTGATCCGGCCGCATTGCTTGACGGCGGCCGCGGCGATTTTTTCCCGCCGCGCCCGCCGCGTCTCCTGCCGCCGCTCGTCCGGCCGCGCGACGGAACGGGCTGCCGCGAGAGGGATAAAACCCGCCATCCCCAATTCGACGCCTTTTTGGAGCGCCAATTCCATTTTATCGCCTTTAAGCAAGCCCAGGGCCAAATACACGGCGGCCGCCGGTTCGCCGGTTGCGGCCAGAGTTGACTCCACCCGGCACCAAGCCCGTCCGTCTTCTATGCCGGCGATTATGCCCACATACGACCGGTCGCCGTCAAAACCGACTATCCGTGCGCCCGCTCCCAGGCGGAGCACGGTCGTCAGGTGGCGGAACTCGTCTCCCTCCAGCCAGAACATTTCGCCGTTCCCGCCCGCCAGTTTGAATCTCCGCATCATCGGCCCCCACTCGCGCAGGAAAATAAACGGCAGACGTGAGTTAAATTCACTTCCGCCGTTTTTTTCTTGCCGCGCCGTTATTATTTGGTTTTGCTTCCCGCCGCCTCATCCGGGGGGGACGCCGCCGCCAGCTGGGCGGCCTGTTTCTCGTCGCCGCTGTCCGTGGCGTCTTTAAATTCCTTGATGCCGCGGCCGAGCGACTTGCCTAACTCAGGCAACTTGCCCGGACCGAAAACTATCAGGGCAACTATGAGAATAACTACTGCAACTGTCGGCGTGATTACCCCAAAAACAGTCATGAAATCCTCTCCTTTCTCCCCCGCTCTCCGAACCATACTGACTGTAACATATCATAACAGAAGGAGTTTTATCCGTCAAGCCGTCGGCGCGGCTTCGCGGCTTGGGAGCAAAGTCGCCCCGCTGCGGGGCAGTCAGGTTTTGTTTAGCGGGGACTTTATTTTTTGGCCCCAAGACCGATAATCTTTGTTTTGTCAGTGATTTTTGGCAGCGTTATGCCGGTCGGATCATTATTGGGGGCGAGTAAAATGAACGCGCCGGTCTTGCCCGCCAGCGGCGCCCCGCTCAAGCCGTCCGCCAAGGTTTTGCCGTCCGTGATATAAAGATATTCATACTGGTAATTCAAGGCGTTAAACAAAGCGATATTAGTCGCGTAGCGATCCGCGCCGTAGATTCTGTTCAAACCGCTGATATCGCGCACGAGGGACGGCCCGCCCAAAATATAGCCGCTCAGTTGCGTCCCGCCGGCGAAAGAGCCGTCCGGAGCGGCAACCTGAATTACCCATCTGTTGGCCGCCGCGTAAGAGGCTGCCGACACCGCGTCAGCCAGGGCCTCGTATCCCACGACAAAGGTTCCTTTGGGCGCGGTGATTTTTGCTTCAATTAATTTAGCCGTTTCTACCCGGTCTTTCCCTTGCACTATTTCCGCCGCTACGCCGGGCAGACGGGCGCTGACCTGATCGGCGACTGTTTGTCCCAGCCAGCCGATGGAATAGACTTTTGCCGCGCCCAGGCGCTGAATCTCGGCGAAGGTCTCCTCACCGACTGTTCTGTTTGACACGAGCAGCACGGGAATATCTTCCTGACCGGCCAGAGAAGAAACAGTCAAAGCGTCGATCAGGTGATTCGCGTCCGCCGGGGCGAGGATTACGCTGGCGGCGTTTTGCCAGCCTTGCTGGGAGATGGCAATGGAAGTCAGGACGCGATTAGCGCCGCCAATATAACTCGTCACATCGCTTGCTTGCAAAGCCCGCCCCAACTCGCCGCCGCTTCCCCCGCCGCCTCTGCCGCTGGCGCCGCCGCCGCTGCTATAGGTAAAACTGACGTCATAATACACCGTACTCAGCGTATCTGAACCGACGACGTAAACCTTCAGCGTTTTACCGAAATAGTCGGTAACATACCCCAGCGTTACTGGCGTGGTATCAAGGGCAAAGAAGTACGCTCCCCGCGCGTTGCTGTTTTCCGGCGCAAGTATTTTCCCGTAGCTCGGTATGGCGGCAGTGTCATGCCTGCTGTCATAGAGAGCGTATGGCAGACCGCCGGTGTCGAATCTAACCTTATACGGTTCCTCTTTTGTTCCTTTCACATAAGTTCCGTCTGGATTACGGTCGCTGCCTTTGATGCCCGCGGCGCCGCCGATACTGAAGCCGTCAAAACCAAAAACCGGAAACACAATAAACCAAAACATCAGCGCCGCCAAAGCAAGCGCGATCCGTCTCGTTTTTTTCATTAAATAAGCGACCCCCTTTTTTTAACAATAATGAAATGCAAACACAGGTTACTCCTGGCGGCACAAATACTTTTACATTATAGTCGCGTTTATTCAAAAAAGCAAGAGATTTTTTTACATATTGCCAAGCAACGTTATGAAAAACTATGAAAATTTATATAAATTTATACAAAATATAAAATAATATAAAACAAGTTAATAAACACCAGGTTTGGATTGTTTAGTACCTTACGGACACGCTTTTACAATAAAAAACAAGAAATCAAGTAAATGTCCGTAAGGTACTAAGGCCGCGCCCCGGCGCTCAGGTTCCTATTGTGCTTTTGCCGGAACTGGTTTATAATAAAACAAATCTTAACTCTTTTTTGTCAATATACGTTGCCTGGAGGATTGATGCAATACCGGACTAATATAAAAAACGGCGATAAGGTGTCCGCTCTGGCCTTTGGCTGCATGCGTTTCGGCAAGGACGACGCCGCGACCGAACGCCAGATATTGACCGCGATTGAAGGCGGCGTTAATTATTTTGACACAGCCTATGTATATCCGCGCAGCGAGGAAAGGCTGGGCCGTATTCTGGCGAACAACAAGCGCCGGAACGCTGTATTGCTTGCGGACAAACTCCCGCCCTATCTGGTGAAAAAAAACGGGGACGCGGATAAAATACTGGCGACGCAGCTTCAGCGCCTGCAAGCGGAACATATCGATTATTACCTCATTCATATGCTGGCGGGAAGCACCGAATGGGAACGTCTCCGCGCGCTGGCTCTGCCGGAGTGGCTGGCCCGGCAAAAGGAAAAAGGCGTACTGCGCAATATCGGGTTTTCTTTTCACGGCGGCCTGCCGGAGTTTTTGCCTTTGCTGCAGGCGACCGACTGGGATTTTTGCATGTTGCAGTACAATTATTACGACGAAAATCAACAGGCCGGCCGCGCCGGCGTGGAAGCCGCCGCCGCTCAAGGACTGCCGCTGATGATCATGGAACCGCTGCGGGGCGGCAAATTGGCGACCGGTTTGCCGCCCCCGGCCAAGGCGGTGTGGGATCACGCCTTTCCCCGCCGCTCGCCGGCCGAATGGGCTTTGCGCTGGGTCTGGCAGCATGAGGAAGTGCTGACGGTTTTATCCGGCATGAATTCCGAAGAGATGGTGCGGGAAAACGCGCGGGTGGCGGCGGACGCTCTACCGGGCAGTCTAAGCCCGGAAGAATTAGCTCTCTTCACGGAAGCGCGCCGTCTTATCGCCGCCGGCACTAAAGTTCCCTGCACCGGCTGCAATTATTGTATGCCATGTCCCTATGCAGTGGATATACCGCTTTGTTTTTCCACTTACAACGATCTGGCCCTGCAAAACAGGTTTCTGACTCTGTTTGCCTATATTTTTCGCGCTCAATCACATCAGGCTTCGCTTTGCCGGCGCTGCGGCCAATGTCTGAAACACTGTCCTCAACGTATTGACATTCCGGAGAGGTTGAAAGAAGTAGCCCGCGAAATGGAAAAATTTCCCTATAAGCCGGCCCGCGCCCTGATCAGACGGTTTATGCGCCTGAGATAAAAAATAAATTTGGGGGAGGTATCTTTGTGCCTGACATTCCTGTGGTCTATGTTATATCCGACGCTCTGGGCGAGACGGCCGAGCTTGTTTATAAAGCCGCCGCCGCTCAATTTGATCTGTCCCATTCGGAATTTCGCCGCAATTCTTATGTCCAAACAGAAGCCCATATTGATGAAATCATCGCCGAGGCCGCGTCGGTTGACGCTATCCTCATCTATACCATGGTGGTGAATCCCTTGCGCGTCTATCTCGATCAGAAGGCGCGGGAAAAAAACCTGGTGGCCATTGACATCCTCAGCCCTCTTATCAGCGCTCTGAGCACCAAACTGGGGACAGCGCCCCAGAGCGTGCCCAATATAACGCATCGCGTGGATGAACAGTATTTTCGCAAAATTGAAGCGGTGGAATTCGCCGTGAAATATGACGACGGCAAGGATCCGCGCGGCGCGCTGCACGCCGACGTCGTGCTGATTGGGGTGTCGCGCACCTCAAAAACCCCGCTCAGTATGTACCTGGCGCATAAAGGGGTTAAGACGGCCAATATTCCCCTTGTGCCGGAAGTGACGCCGCCGCGGGAACTGTTTCTCGCCTCGCCGCAAAAAGTATTCGGCCTTATTTTAAGCCCGGAAAAACTCAATTCTATTCGCAGTGAACGACTTAAATCCATGGGAATGGACATGTCATCCAATTATGCCAAATATAATCGCATAGTGGAGGAATTGGAGTACGCGGAAAACATTATGAAACGCATCGGCTGCATGGTAATCGACACGACAAACAAAGCGGTGGAAGAAACAGCCGGCATCATCCTGCAGACGGTATTTCGCCGGCAGGAGCATAAAGGGCTGTGAGAAAATTAGGAGATGAGGTGGAATTTATGACAAAAAAATATGTGTACTTGTTTCGGGAAGGCGGCCGGGAGATGCGCGATTTGCTGGGAGGAAAGGGCGCTAATCTGGCCGAGATGACGAATATAGGGCTCAGCGTGCCTTTCGGCTTTACGATCACGACGGAAGTCTGCCGCGAATATTACGCGGGAGGGGAAGAGCTGCCGGCCGGTCTGTGGGAGCAGGTGGCGCCGGCTGTAGCCGACGTGGAGAGGGCCAGCGGCAAAAAATTTGGCGACGCGCAAAACCCGCTGCTCGTATCTGTGCGCTCCGGCGCGCCGGTATCCATGCCGGGTATGATGGACACCATCCTGAACCTGGGCCTGAACGACGAGACGGCGGCCGGCCTGGCACGGGCGACGGAAAACCCGCGTTTCGCCTATGACTGCTACCGCCGGTTTATCCAGATGTTTGGCAACGTGGTTCTAGGCATTGAGAGTCATCATTTTGAATATGTGCTTGACGATGTGAAAAATGAGCGGGGCGCGGCTTACGATTCCGATCTAACCGCGGACAACTTGAAAGAAATAGTTGAAAAGTTCAAGGCGATCATCCGGCGGGAGACTGGGCGGGATTTTCCGGCTAATCCCCACGATCAGCTGCGGGAGGCGGTAACGGCCGTGTTCCGCTCCTGGAACAATCAGCGGGCCGGCGTATACCGCAAGGCAAACGGCATTGCGGACGACATCGGCACCGCCGTGAACGTGCAAAGCATGGTATTCGGCAATATGGGCGCCGATTCCGGCACCGGCGTCGCTTTTACGCGCGACCCTTCCACCGGGGAACGGGTGCTGTACGGGGAATTTCTCATGAACGCCCAGGGCGAGGATGTTGTGGCCGGCACCCGGACGCCGAAACCCATCAGCACGCTGAAAGAAGAAAATCCGGCCGTATACGCCCAGTTTACCGAGATAGCCGACAATCTGGAAAAACATTATCACGACATGCAGGATATTGAGTTTACGATTGAACGAGGTCGGCTATTCATCTTGCAGACCCGAAACGGCAAGTGTACGGCGGCGGCGGCTATTCGCATCGCGGTGGAGCTTTGCCGCGAAGGGCTTATCACCAAAAAAGAAGCCGTGAGCAAAATCGACCCGGCTCAACTCGATCAGTTACTGCACCGGCGGATCGACGACAAAGCGAAACTGGATGTTATTGCCAAGGGTCTGCCGGCGTCGCCCGGCGCGGCTTCCGGCAAAATCGTCTTTGACGCCGATGTCGCGGAACGGCGCGGCAACGATGGAGAAAAAGTCATCCTGGTGCGGATGGAGACGACGCCGGATGATATTCACGGCGTGCTGGCCGCCCAGGGTATTCTGACCAGCCGGGGCGGCATGACCAGCCACGCGGCGGTGGTGGCCCGGCACATGGGCAAACCCGCGGTCTGCGGTTGTGAAGCCTTGAAAATTTCTTACGCGGAACACAAATTCACGGTTGACGGCGCGGTTTTTGCCGAAGGGGACGAGATCAGCGTCGACGGGGCGACCGGCTGGGTCATGCGCGGGATCATCCCCATGGTTGACCCGGAATTGAGCGCTGAGTTTTTAGCCATACTGGACTGGGCGGACGATATCCGCAGCATGGAAGTCATGGCGAACGCCGATACGCCGGCGGACGCAATGAAAGCCCGCTCCTTCGGGGCGGCGGGCATCGGCCTCTGCCGCACGGAACACATGTTCATGGATCAGAAACGCCTCCCCATCGTGCAGGAAATGATTCTGGCCAACGACGCGGCGGAACGGGCGCCTTTTCTCGCGCAGCTGCTTGTCATGCAAGAGGAAGATTTTTACGGCATCCTGAAAGCTATGGCCGGATTGCCGGTGACGATCCGTCTGCTTGATCCGCCGCTGCACGAATTTCTCCCCTCCATTGAGGATTTGACGGAGGAAATAGTGCGGCTCCGTCTGCGGGCGGACAGTGAAACGCGGGAGGCGCAGCAGGAATTATACAAAAAAGAGAATATTCTGAAGCGAGTGCGGGCCTTACATGAAGAAAACCCCATGCTCGGTCATCGCGGCTGCCGGCTCGGCATTTCCTTCCCGGATATTTACGCCATGCAGGCGCGGGCGATTTTTCAGGCGGCGGCGCGGTTGATCAAGGAGAATATAAACGCGCTGCCTCAGGTGAAAATACCGCTCGTCGTCCACTACAAGGAACTGGAGATTTTACGCGCCCAAACGGAAGACGTCGCCAACCAGGTGATGCGGGAGCAAGGGGTGACGATAAATTACAAAGTGGGGACTATGATTGAAATACCGCGGGCGGCGCTCACGGCGGACGAAATCGCGCTGCACGCGGACTTTTTCTCGTTCGGCACGAACGATCTTACGCAGACCACCTTCGGTTTTTCCCGCGATGACGCCGAAGGCAAGTTTTTGCCGGTTTATCTGGACGACGGCATTTTGCCCCACAATCCTTTCGCCGTGCTTGACCCGGAAGGAGTGGGCAAAATCATGGGTATTTGCGTAGATTTGGCGCGCAAAACCAAGCCGGATTTCAAGATCGGCATTTGCGGCGAACACGGCGGCGACCCTTCCTCCATCGACCTTTGTCAGCAACTGCGCTTAAACTATATCTCCTGCTCTCCCTTCCGGGTGCCGATCGCGCGCCTGGGCGCGGCTCAGAGCTTTTTGAAGGAACAGAAAAAAACCAAATGAGCTATGGCCCGAAGGGCTGCAGAGACAAAAGGCGGCTGTCATTCCAGCCGCCTTTTGGCCTGAAAAAATTCCCGCAGCAGAAGCGCGCTTTCGTCCGCCAAAACGCCGGCGGTCACTTCCACCTGATGATTCCAGACGCCCGGCGTCAATATCCGCATCACGGAATCGACGCCGCCGCCTTTGCAATCCGCGGCGCCGTAAACCAGGCGGGCCAGACGCGCCTGGATTATCGCCCCGGCGCACATGGGACACGGTTCAAGCGTCGCGTAGAGTACGGCTCCGCTTAAGCGCCAGCCGCCCAGTCCGGCCGCCGCCCGCCTGATAGCGAGTATTTCCGCGTGCGCGGTCGGATCGCCGGCCGCTTCTTTCTCATTGTGAGCGCGCGCCAGCAAAATCCCGTTCCGGACGATCACGGCTCCGACCGGCGCTTCCCCCTGCGCGGCGGCCCGGCTGGCTTCCGCCAGGGCTAAACGCATCCAGTCGCGATGGCGCGGGGGGTCATGCCGGTTCATTCATGATAACGCTTTGCCTGAAAGCGCCACATTTCAATTGTTTCTTCCGGCCAGATTCCGGCTTTTTGTCTGGCAATATCTATTTGCTGCCGCGCGTCCTCTATCCCTTCCAAACGCGGCAGCAAAAGGCCGGACTTGCCGCGGCAGCGCACGACGACACCGTATTCAAAGGGATCGAGCGCATCCGGGGCGTCTATTTTTTCCATCGGCCCCAGCACGTCAACTGATATGGAAATTAAAGGAAGCTCATCGGCCGTAACCGGCCAAAAGCGCGGATCCTGGGTGGCGGCCGCGACGGCGTTATGTTTTATCTCCGCCGCCAAATTCCCTCGCGCCGGACTGACAGTGCCGATGCAACCGCGTAAATCGCCTTCTTTTTTCAAAGTGACAAAACAGGCCGCCGGTTCGTGCAGAACCGGTTCGCCCGGCACAGGCGGCTCATCAACGGGCCGTCCGGTCAGAAAATGGGTAAGGCAGGCGCGGGCAAAGCCGGCGACCGGAGAGGAACGATATATTTCCGCCGCCAGATAACCGGTTCCGGCCAGGACTTCGTAAGCCAGGAGACGCGGCGCTCCCTCGCGGGTGCCTAAAGCGACCAGAAGGGCGTTGTAGATATTTTGCCCCGCCAGCAGATGAGCGGGAAGGCCGCGCAAAAGGAGGGTATCTCTTTTTATGCCTTGCAGGACGAGGTCTGCCATTCGTTTGCCGGAGACAGCCTCGCTTCCCTCGCCGTCCAACTTTGGGGCTAAACGGCCGCAGGCCAGGAGCGCGCAGACTTCCGCGTCGTCGTTTAAGGCGCTGCCGATAGCGCGGCCCAGGGATTCCCGGCCTTCGGCCGGAGCCGCCGTTACATGAATCCGCCCCTGCCAGCCGGCCTGACGCAAAGCGGCGGCAAGCAGCCCGATAGCGCCGCCGGCCGCTGGCGCCAACGGCGCCAGCGTAGGCAAGGCCGGCCATTTGGCTGATTCCGCGCCTTGGCTCTCCGGCGGCGGCAATAATTCAGCCGCCGCCGCCACCACTACATGCTTGACGGTCAGAGCCGATAAGGCGACCGCTATTTCCGCAATAGCCCGCTCAATTTGCGCTCCCTTTCCCGGCAGCGGCAATTGCGGAAATACTCCGACATAAACTAAACTCAATCGAACACCCCCCTACATGTTAAGTTTTTTTCACTTTCGCCTTTATTTCATTAATCCTACCACAAAACCGCCGTATGTTCAATATTTTAAAAACGGTTAGGTTTGCCGCCCGGAATCGGCGGCCGGAACCCAGAAATTTCTTGACAATTCCACCCGAGTTTGACATAACAAATATTGGAACAGTCTAAAAAAATCGCAGAAATCTGCGATTTTTTGCTTGCAATCCCCCGTTTCTTCGGAACCCAGATATTGTAAATAATTTCTAAAGCCCTTTGCCCTCAACCCGAGTTTGACAGCACAGATGTTTGAACAGCCGAAAAAAAATCCCGTAAAGCCGCAAAATTCTGCGGTTTTTTTCTTGCATCCAATTCGAATGTATGGTATAATTAATAAGCTGCATAAGCCGAATAACAATCGGAGGGAATGCCATGCACATTGTATGCGTAAAAAACCACGGAACAGCCTATCTTCAAGT
>JAIRRL010000095.1 GCA_031255985.1 Gracilibacteraceae bacterium | reverse complement strand
AGACAAGAATTCGCTCTTGTTCAAGCATGCGCAAGCCTTCGCGCACGGGACTGTTGCTAATGCCTAATTCTTGGGTTATTCTGCTTTCTACAACTCGTTCGCCCGGCAACAATTCTCCTGTAAGCAACTTATGTTTGATGATGTTGTAAACTTGGATGTGCAATGGTGTTTTCTGGATTTTGATTCCCATAACAGTCAAAGCAGTCCTTTCTTGAATGGTTTCTTACATATGCTATCAAAGTAGGCTTCGACCGCAACCCAATAAGAATTTAACTCAAGGTATATGCGTTACCACCATAGTGTTGTATTATATGCTTGCAAACAAAATACACAGATGGAGGTAACGCATGGATATATTATTGCATAAGTTGGATGGATTAATCAATGGGGTAATTGAAGGTTTTGACCGAATCGTGTTCAAAGGTACACTGAAGCCAATAGCCTATGCCGCTGGAATGGCGGTTTTTCTAGGCCGGATCAATGTTCTGAATAAAGAATACAAGAATTGGGCAGAGAACCAGTCAAAGGCAATCGTCGGCTATGCCGAACAATATGCCTTTAACCAAAGCGAGATCAAGATTCAATATCTCCCGTCATACCGTATCCGCAAAGAGGAAGTGGCACACAAACAGCAGGCGGCATCCGGGATTCAAAGCGGGCTGGTCGGCGTGTGGTCATGTGTCGAGTCATGCAAAACGTACCATGCCGTATATGATAAAAATGCGGGATTTCCCCAGTTACAGCACAAGAACAGTCGTTGCAAACATTTGTACTTCTACTATGACCATGAGGATTTTGGGTTTATGAGCATCCGCCTGCAGACGTGGGCGCCCTACGAAATTCAAATCGCCTTGAATGGACGGGAGTGGTTGCGCCGTCAGCTCGACAAAGCGGGAATAAAGTACGTTGTCGTAGGGAATAAATTCCTGCACATTGATGATTATGACAAGGCCCAGTCGCTTCTCGCCGCTCAGTTGGATACACGGTGGATTGATGTCTTAGACCGTCTCGCTGCAGAAGTATTTCCTTCTATGCGGGAGATATTCGGTGAACACTTCGGCTACACTTGGATCCTATGGCAAAGTGAATGGGCAAAGGACTATATCTTTAGCGACCCGCAAAGCCTGGATCCCATCATGAACAATGTGACCCGCCACGCCTTCCTGACAGGCACATATGATCGCATACTGGGCTATATGGGACGCCCGCTCAGCCCCAACGGCCAACCGCATCATGCTTCAAAACCCGACTTGAGAACCAGGTGCAAGAAATGGCATAACGGTGCGCGGATCCGCCATTATTTGGACGACAACAGCGTCAAGCTCTACAATGAGCAAAATGTCCTTCGTTTCGAGTTTACCATGAACAACCCCGCCAAATTTCGCGTATACAGAACAGTGGAAGGGAGGAATGACGGCGAAAAGAAGTTCCTGCCCATGCGGAAGGGGATTGCGGACATCAATGTCAGAACTCAGATCTGCAGCGCAAGGCTCAAAAACTTCACGGAACATTTGGCAACATTTCGGGACGACACATCGTTTGGCGACCTCATTTCTATGGTGTCAAAGCCTGTAACCGCTGCTGGAAAACGGCATCGCGCTTTGGATATTACTGGAAAAGATCGGGAGCTGTTGCTGGCAATTGCTGATCCAAAATACAACGCCGACGCAATAACGAACAAACATCTGCAAGGCGCGCTGTCAAATACGGAATGGACGAACGGATTGACCGGCAAGCAACTGTCTGGAAGGATCAGTCGTAACTTAAGGTTGCTTCGAGAACACAGGCTCATCAAAAAACTCCCAAACCAGCACAGATACATGCTTACAGAGAAAGGACGTTTACTTACAATAGCTTTGAGTCAATTGCTTGGAGTCAAAATCAATGACTTAACACAGCTGGTGGCTTAAGATTTTCTTGTTAAAAATTGGTGGAGTGTGTCCGTAAGGTACTAAGGCGGACTGACGCCCGCAAGCCAAAACTCAAGCGCGTCAGCCCGCTTCAGTCTTATCGAATAGTCCGCGCCGCGCGCCGCGCCGAGGCCAATTCCTTTAATCCCACAGGCGCTCCAGCGCCGCGCGCGGATCCGCCGCGCCGGTGACCGGCCGGCCCACGACCAACAAGGAACTGCCGGCCCGAAGCGCCGCCGCCGGCGTCATCGCCCGCGCCTGATCATTCGCCGCGCTTCCGGCCGGACGTATGCCCGGCGTGACAATGAGAAAATCTTCCCCGAACTCCCGCCGCAAAGCGGCGGCTTCCCAAGGCGAAGCGACTACGCCGTCCAGTCCCGCCCGCCACGCCAGCTCCGCCAGGCGCAGCACCTGCTCTTCCATGGCGCCGCCGATCCCGACGGCCTTCATGCCTTCTTCCCCCATGCTGGTCAGCATCGTGACGCCGAGCAGTTTTTTGCCGGCCCCGTGGCACAGTTCCGCCGCGCGGGTCATCATCTCCAAGCCGCCAAGACAATGAACGTCGAACAGAGTCGCCTCCGAATCGACGAGCCGACGCAGGGTTTTCTCCACCGTGGTCGGAATATCATGCAGCTTCAGGTCAAGAAACACGCTAAAACCCTGTTCCGTCAGGCGGCCGACAAATTCAAGCCCGGCCCGCGCGTACAGTTCCAGACCCACTTTAAGCCGGCAGCCGGCGCCGCGCAAACAGGAGGCTGTCGCGAGCGCCGCTTCCGGCCGGTCAAAATCCAGGGCGACAATCACTTTTTCCGCCATATTCCGCGTCATGCCCCGCTCCTTTCAAAACCGCGGCGAAACGGCGGCGGCCAGTTCCTCACTGCCATTCGCTCACATTGCGCAAATGCTCGTCGTAAGTGCGAGCAAAAGCGTGATAACCGTCCGGTTTCGCCACAAAGAACAAATACTCCGTCTCAGCCGGGTACAGAGCCGCTTCCAGGGCGGCGCGCCCCGGATTGCACACCGGGCCGGGCGGCAAGCCGGTATACAAATAAGTATTATATGGTGATTCGATCGCGATATCTTCATAGGATAAAACCGGCTTAACCTCTCCCAGTATATATTGCACCGTCGCGCAGGACTGCAGCATCATCCCCGCCGCCAGCCTTTTTTCAAACACGCCGGCTATAACCGGGCGATCCTCGCTTTTGACGGCTTCCCGCTCCACGATCGAACCCTTGACCACCCACTCCGGCACGCTCATGCCGCGTTCCGCCAGCCGCGCCTGTACTTCCGGCGTCAATTCCTCAGCGAAACGGTCCAAAAAACGTCTGAGCGTCGCCTGCGGCGAAGCCTGTGTATCAAAATAATATGTCGCGGGAAAAAGAAATCCTTCCAACGGGAATTCCACCCCGGCGGGAATATTTTCCAAAAAATGGTATTCGGCGGCGGGAAAATCGGCCAGCGCCGCGTAAAACTCGGCTTCCGTCCCCAACCCGTTGGCGGCCAGCCGCTCAACTATCTGTTTTACCGTAAACCCTTCCGGCAGAGTGACCACTGTCACATCCGGCGCCGGGCCGGCCAACAGGACTGATATGATTTCCCGCGGACTCATCGCCGGGCTGACTTCATAAACGCCGGCGCGCAAACGTGTTTCCACCCCTTCCCGCCGGCAAAGCCAGCGAAAAGCGTCGGCGTTGCGAATAATTCCCGCCTGTTCCAATTCCTCCCCCACCGCCGCCGCCGTCATCCCGGCTTCCACCACGAACTGGCGCGATCCGGCGCTCTCGGCGCTAACCGGCCCGGTGTTCAGCTGCCACCAATAGTAGGCGCCGCCGCTCAAAACCGCCAGGCAGACCAGTACGAACAACAGTAACAGAGGCAGAAACGACTTTTTTTTCTTCTTTCTACTTCGCATTTTTCACCTCGGATTGAGTTTGGTTAGCTGAAGGCTGCTCCGTTTCGCCGGTACTGACGCCGCACCTCCTTCATAACCGCCTCGTAATCCGCCGGTACGGAGGAAAGCTCCCGGGCGAAACGGTAGGCATATTCAATCAGGCGCGCGTCTTTTGTGAAATCCGTGAGTTTAAGCTCCGGCAGGCCGTGCTGGCGTAATCCCAGCAATTCGCCCGGCCCGCGCTGCCGCAAATCTTCCTCGGCAATACGAAATCCGTCTTCCGTCTGACAGAGGATTTTCAACCTGACGTTATTTTGCGCCTCGCTGACCAGCAAACAATAGGACTGCTCGCCTCCCCGCCCCACCCGGCCGCGGAGCTGGTGCAACTGAGCCAGGCCGAACCGTTCGGCGCTCTCGATTATCATAACCGTGGCGTTCGGCACGTTGACCCCCACCTCGATCACGGTGGTCGTAACCAGGATGTCTATAGTCCCCGCGGTGAAACGGGTGAGGATATCTTCTTTTTCCGCCCCGCTCAGGCGTCCGTGCAACAAGGCCAGCCGCCGTTCCGGCAAAGCGGCGGTCAGTTCCGCCGCCCGTTGCTGCGCCGAGGCGATATCAATTTTTTCCGTTTCCGCCACCAGCGGACAGACGACGTAAGCCTGCCGGCCCTTGCCCGTTTCCCTGGCCAAAGCCTGGATCAGCTTCACCCGGCTTTTTTCCGTCACATGGCGCGTCAGCACCGGTTTGCGCCCAGGCGGCGTCTCATCCAGGGTGGAAAGCTGCAAATCTCCGTAGGCGGTCAAAGCTAAAGTTCTGGGAATAGGGGTCGCGGACAACACCAGCACATGCGGGTTCTCTCCTTTGGCCGCCAGCCGCGTCCGCTGGCGGACGCCAAAGCGGTGCTGTTCGTCCGTCACCACCAAGCCGAGCGCGTTATAGCGCACTTTTTCCTGAATCAGCGCCTGCGTGCCGACTATGATATGGGCTTTGCCGCTCAATATGGCTGCCAGCGCCGCATCGCGCTCTTTTTTCCCTTGAGCGCCCGCAAGCAAAACCGTCTCGACCGGCAAGCCGGCAAACAGGGCGCGCAGAGAGGCAAAATGCTGATAAGCCAGCACTTCCGTCGGAACCATAAACGCCCCCTGCATCCCGGAGCCAACGGCCATGAGCAGCGCCGCCGCCGCCACCACGGTTTTGCCGGAGCCGACGTCGCCCTGAACCAGCCGCGTCATGCCTTTGGCGCTGGCCATGTTGGCAAATATTTCCGTCAGCGTCCGCTCCTGCGCTCCGGTCAGGCGGAACGGCAAAGAGGCGACGAACTCCGCCACCAGCTCGCGCCCGCCCTCAAGGCGCGGGCGGTCGTTCCGCTCGCTCTCCCGGCGCAAATCGTCCAGCGCCAGGCGCAAAAAAAGCAGTTCCTCCATCACCAGGCGGCTGCGGGCCGCTTCCGCCCGTTCCAGCGTTTCCGGGGCGTGGATAACGCGAAACGCTTCCGCCCGCGGCATCCATTCCCCTCGCTTTTGCTTGGGCAAATACTCCGGAAAAAGTCTCTCCGCCCACGGCAGCACGTTTTGTACCATCTTGCGCAGCGCTTTGGAATTGAGTTGCGCCGTTTCGGCGTAAACGGGAGTCAGCGCCCCCTGTTCCGCCTCGCCTTTCTGAATGTCAACCGCCAAAAGCTCCGGCGTCCGCCGGTGCAAACGCGCTTTGCCCGTGACGGTGACCACATCCCCCGCCTTATAAGTATCGGCGATATGCACCTGGTTAAACCAGACGGCATCCAAAAAATTGCCGTCCTGCTCCAACCGCACGGTGACGATTTTCAAGCGGCTCTGCCGCACCTGGGCGCTCCGCACCACGCCGCATACCATAGCCGCTTCCCCGTCCCGCAGATCGGTGAACCGGCGAAGGATTCTGTTTTCATAGCGACGGGGATAATAACGCAAAAGATCCTCGCCTGTGCGCAGACCCATAGCGGCCAGATATTTCAAGCGCTGCGGCCCCACCCCTTTGATATACCGGAGAGACAGTTCCCGCGCCTCGGCCGGCGGCGGCGCGGACGCAGACAATTCAGGCGCGGATACAGGTAATTCAGGCGAGACCGATTCAGGCGCCGCCGGAGACGGGTTTTCTTTTATCCATATTTTTACAACAGGCAAAACCTCGCGCCAGGCTTCGCTGATCTCCTGCCATAGGGCGCGCCTGTTCCAGGGGCTTGACTCGCCGTACCGCGAGGCTAAGGTCTCCAGGCGGGCGGACTGCTCCGGCGCCAGAGCGGCGGTGTAGCCCGAAAAGATTCCCAAAATAAAATTATGAAATCCTTCCCACGCGCCCGTATTCAGATAACCCTGCTTCCGCTCGGCCAGCAGAGCGCGCTCCACACTGTCCAGCTGTTCCATCCAGTGAACTCCGGTCGCAAATAGCGGTCGATTTACTCCACGCCTAAAATGTAATAATAGAGCGGCTGCCGGCCGGCATGTACGTCGATCTCAACATCGGCGCTTTCCGATCGCAGCCGGTCCGCCAGCTTGCCAGCGGCTTCGCCGGTTGTTTCTTCCCCGTAAAAAACCGTCACCACATTCCGCTCGCGCCAAGCCATTTCATCCAAAACCCGCAGAGCGGCGTCTTCAATATCAGCGCAGGCCGTCACTATTTTGCCCTCAACCAAACCCAGTACGTCGCCCGCGTGTATGTTTATCCCGTCAAAGGAAGAATCGCGAACGGCGTAAGTCACCTCACCGGAACTGACTTCGTCTATCGCCGCGGTCATCGCCGCCATGTTTTCTTCCAGCCCGGCGTCAGGATTATAAGCCACCAGCGAAGCCACCGCCTGAGGCGCCGCTTTCGTGGGGACGACGTGTACTTGGCGGTTATCCACCAGTTCATTGACCTGTCCCGCCGCCATTATGATATTGCTGTTATTGGGCAGGATAAAAACATTCCGGGCCGGCACCTGGCGAACCGCTTCCGCCAAATCCTGGGTACTCGGATTCATCGTTTGTCCGCCCGTCACAATCCGGTCAACGCCCAGACTTTGGAAAACTTCCGCTATCCCTTCTCCCATCGTCACCGCCACAAAACCGTATTCCCCCCACTCCGCCGCCGGCGGTTCCGCCGGCGAGGAAGCCGGTAAACCGCCGGCTTCCTCGCCGCCGCCGGTCGCCGCCAGTTTGGCCTGTTCCCTGCGTTCGTGGGCGACGGCTTCGTTCTGGGACAGCATATTACTGATCTGGACATTATGCAAAGCGCCGAATTGAATGGCATAGGTCAGGATTTCCCCGGGGTTTTTGGTGTGGATATGAATCTTGACCACTTCTTCCGTGCCGACCACAAGCAAACAATCCCCTTTATCCGTCAAAGCCTGTCTCATCGCGTCCGGATTCAGGCCGCCGCCTTTAACCAGAAATTCGGTGCAATAAGGAAATTCCAAATCATCAATTTTGACGATGCCCCGCGCCGGAGACGCAAGCTCGCCGCTTACCTCCGCCGCTGCCGCCGGAACTTCGGCCAGCACGGTCTCCTTGCCCTCCAGCACGGCCAGCCAGCCGTTCAAAATAACAAGCAGTCCTTTGCCGCCGGCGTCCACCACTCCGGCCTGTTTCAGCACCGGCAGGAGTTCCGGCGTGCGGGCCAGCGCTGTTTCACCCGCCGCGATCGCCGCGCGCAAAACGGCGGCTATATCCGTCTCGCCGGCGCGGGCGCTGGCCAACGCCCCTTTGGCCAATTCTTTCACTACCGTCAGAATTGTTCCTTCCACCGGTTTCATCACCGCTCTGTAAGCGGTATCTACCCCGGCCTGCAAAGCGTTAGCCACCGCCACGGCGTCAGCTTTGCCCATCCCGTCCAAACCTCTGGCAAATCCGCGCATGATCTGTGAGAGGATAACGCCGGAATTGCCCCTGGCGCCCATCAAGGAACCGTTAGACGCTTCCCGCGCCACTTCGCTTATCGTTTGCCCGTCCGTCCTGACCGCGGCGTCCACCGCCGCGCGGTAAGTAAGAAACATATTGGTGCCCGTGTCGCCGTCCGGCACAGGAAACACGTTAAGAGCGTCCACTTCCTGTTTTTGCCGTTCCAACATCTGGGCGCCGCCCAGTAATACTTTTTGGAAATATTCGCCGTTCAGCACAGACGTAATCTTTTCAGCCGTCACTTTTTTCCCCCTTCGTCTACGTTAAAAATCTCACGCCCTGCACGTTCACGTTGACCGCGGCCACCTTCAGGCTGGTGGATGATTCCAAAGTGTATTTCACTCGCTCCATCACATTTGCCGCCACTTCTGAAATCTTAATGCCATAACCTACGACCACATAAAGATCAACAACCACGCTGCCGCCCTCTATCTTCACTTCCACTCCCCTGGACAGATTTTCCCGCTTCAGCAGTCCAACCACACCGTCCGTAAGTTTTCTGGGCGACATGCCAATCAGGCCGTAACACTCAACCGCCACGGAACCGGCCAGATTAGCCACTACTTCCTCCGAAATGTTGATACTGCCCAAATCGTTTTCGATGGTATTCCCCATGTCAGCGACCTCACTTTCAGTTGCGCCGGCGCGCGCCGGATCGCGTTCCGGCGGAAGCGCGCCGCGCCGCCGCCGCGCCCGCCGTCCTGATATAGCATAAACCAAAACGCCGTTTAAGTCAAATTCTTTTGTCCCGCTCTCATCTATTCATGCAGCCGCCGGCGCAAAAATTGTCCCGTGTAGGAAGCGGGGCAGGCCGCCACTTCCTCCGGCGAACCGCAGACGACAATATCGCCGCCCTGATCCCCTCCCTCCGGTCCCAGGTCGATCAGGTAATCGGCCGTCTTGATCACATCCAGATTATGCTCGATCACGATAACCGTGTCGCCGGCGTCCACAAAGCGGTGCAGAACTTCCAGCAGTTTGGCGACGTCGGCGATATGCAGCCCCGTCGTCGGTTCGTCCAAAATGAATAAAGTCTTGCCCGTGCTGCGGCGGGAGAGATAAGTCGCCAGTTTGACGCGCTGGGCCTCGCCGCCGGAAAGAGTTGTGGCCGGCTGACCCAGGCGGATGTACCCTAACCCCACGTCGCGCAGAGTTTCCATCTTGTGGGCCACCTTGGGAATGGCGGCAAAAAACTCCGCCGCTTCGTCCACCGTCATATCCAGCACCCGCGCTATATTCTCCCCCTTGAAATTTATCTCCAGGCTCTCGCGGTTGTACCGTTTGCCGCCGCAGACCTCGCACGGCACGTAGACGTCCGGCAGAAAATGCATTTCAATCTTGATGATTCCGTCGCCGCGGCAGGCTTCGCAACGTCCCCCCTTGAGATTAAAACTGAAGCGGCCGGCCTTATAGCCGCGCATCCGCGCTTCCTGCGTCTGGGCAAAAAGTTCGCGGATATGGTCAAAAACGCCGGTATAAGTCGCGGGATTGGAGCGGGGCGTCCGGCCGATGGGCGACTGATCGACCGCGACCACTTTGTCAATATATTCCAGTCCCTCCAGGCGGGCGTATTTCCCAGGCCGCGCTTTGTGGCTCACCCGCAGTTCCGTCAGCAGCGCTTTATACAGCACCTCGTTGACCAGCGTACTCTTGCCGGAACCGGAAACCCCCGTCACGCAGATAAAAGAACCCAGAGGGAAAGCGACGTCGATCCCCCGCAGATTATGTTCGGCCGCCCCGATTACCCGCAGCCATTTGCCGTTCGGCGGCCGGCGCCGCGCCGGCGCGGCTATGCGCTTATCCCCCCGCAAATACTGTCCCGTAACCGAATCGGGACTGAGTCTGATCTGTTCCGGCGCTCCCTGGGCCACGACGCGGCCCCCGTGCAGACCGGCGGCCGGCCCGATGTCGATGATATGATCGGCCTGGCGCATCGTATCCTCGTCATGCTCGACGACAATCAGCGTATTCCCCTGATCGCGCAGCCGGGCCAGCGTTCGCAAAAGGCGCTCGTTATCGCGCTGATGCAAGCCAATGCTCGGTTCGTCCAGCACATACAGCACGCCGGTCAGGCCGGAGCCTATCTGCGTGGCCAGCCGGATGCGCTGGGCCTCGCCGCCGGAAAGCGAGCCGGCGGCCCGGCCCAGCGTCAGATAATCCAACCC
>JAIRRL010000029.1 GCA_031255985.1 Gracilibacteraceae bacterium | reverse complement strand
ACAGCGACGTAACAGTGACCGTGACTTACACGGTAGAAACTGACCCTGGTGATGATCTTGGTGATGATCCTGGTGATGATCCTGGTGATGATCCTGGTGATGATCCTGGTGATGATCCTGGTGATGATCCTGGTGATGATCCTGGTAATGACACCGGTGGTCCCGGTGGTCCTGGCGGCCCTGAGGATCCCGGCGGTCCGACTGACCCCACTGACCCCGGCGATCTGCAGCCAGTCAATGGCGTGATCAGCCTCCCGCGGCCCGCGACCGGCGCAGTCCCCGTCCGCGTTATCGACAACGCCGGGTACACGGCGGTAATAACCTGGAATCCGGCGATTCCGGAAGGCACAAGATTCGTGAGCCGCACGGAATACACGGCTACCATAGTTCTGACCCCGAAAGACGGCTACACGCTGGAGGGCGTTGACTTCTCCGTTCCCGGCGCGACCAGCGTTTATGACCCGGCTACCGGAACCATTACCGCAACCTTCCCGCGCACAGTCGTAACTTCCGGCGGTGGCGGCGGCGGCGGTGGTGGCGGCGGCGGCGGCCTCACGGATATCGTGGAGCCGGAAGTGCCGCTGGCTGAACTTCCCACTATCAGCTATATCTACGGCGCGGATCGGGTCGAGACGGCCATCGCTATATCGAGAGCCGGCTGGGCCTCCGCTGAGACCGTGATTCTCGCCCCCGGCGACAACGACCATATCATTGACGCTCTGTCCGTATCCTCTCTGGCCGGACAGGACGACGCCCCGATTCTGCTGGTACTGAACAACTCCATCCGGGAAAACACCTTTGCGGAAATAACCAGGCTCGGCGCCAGTAAAGCTTACGTGGTAGGCTCTCTGGGCCAGGGCGTGGCCGATCAGCTGAAAGCCCGCTTCCCGCAAATGGAGATCATAGTGCTGCAGGGTGCGAACCGGATAGAGACGGCTAAACTGATCAACGCCCGGATCGCTTCCCCGCAAGGAACCTTTGTCGTAGGCTACAGCGCCATTGCCGACGCGGTTTCCGCGGCCTCCTTCGCGGCGGCTAACGGCTACGTCATCCAGATCGCGGCTTCTGACGCCGCGTTCGGCGGCGACGCCTCCCTCGGCGGCTATGTGCTGGGCGGCCCGACTCTCGTGCGGGATGTGACCGGCCTGACCCGGATCTACGGCGCCGACCGCTACGGCACGAACCAGAGTATGCGCGATTCCCTCACCTTTATGTTTGACAACGTGTACTTCGCGAACGGCGTTACCTTAGTGGACGCGCTGACCGGATCGGCCCTCGCGGCCAAGAGCCGGGCGGTGATTCTGCTCACGCCGCAAAACGACCCGACCAGCCTGAACTTTGGCCCGGTGACGCCGGAAACCAGAATTTACGGATTCGGCGGCCCCAAGGTCTGAGCCTGCGAAACAGAACCCAAGCGAAACTAAGCGAAATAACCCGCCGGCGACGGCGGGTTATTTCTTGCGGTGTTCCTGTAAAAAACGCCGGGAGCGGCGGCTTTACATTCGGGGCGGGAGGATGTACAATATTAGGCGTATGAAAGAAAAAGTTCTGGTCGCCATGAGCGGCGGCGTGGACAGTTCCGCGGCGGCGGCGCTGCTGACGCGGGCGGGCTACGACTGCGCCGGGGTTACGCTTAAATTATTTCATTCCGCAACCGCCTGTCTCCCGGCGGAAAACGGCTGCTGCTCGCTGGCGGCGGCGGCGGACGCCCGCGCGGCGGCCGGAGCTTTGGGCATCCCCCATTATGTTTTTAACTTCACCGCCCTGTTTGAGCAGCAGGTGATCAAGCCTTTTGTCCGCGCCTACGCGGCCGGGCTTACCCCCAACCCCTGCATCGACTGCAACCGGCGGGTCAAATTCCCCCGCCTCTGGCAGCGGGCGCGCGAGATCGGGGCCTCCTTCATCGCCACCGGTCACTACGCCGCCGTCAGCCGCGACGGGGGGAGCGGGCGCTATCTGCTGCGCAAAGCCGCCGACCGGCGCAAAGATCAGAGTTATGTCCTTTACGCGCTGACGCAGGAAGAGCTGGCGCACACGCTTTTTCCTCTCGGCGGGCTGACCAAAAAAGAGACGCGCCGCCTCGCCGCCGAAAACCGGCTGCCGAACGCGAACAAGCGGGAAAGTCAGGACATCTGTTTTGTTCCGGACGGGGATTACGCCGCTTTTATCGAAAAATACTCCGGCGCTGTTTCGCCACCCGGTGATTTTATCGGCCCGGACGGCGTCCGCCTCGGCCGCCACCGGGGCATCGTCCGTTACACCGTCGGCCAGCGCCGGGGGCTGGGGATCGCCTGGCGGGAACCGCTCTATGTTTGCGCCAAGGACGCCGCCGCCAATACGGTGCGGCTGGGCGTCGCCGCTGATTTGCGCCGGAAGGAGCTGACGGTGGGCGAGGTCAATTTCATCGCGGTCGAGCGCCTGGAACGGCCGCGCCGGGCCGAGGTTAAACTGCGTTACAGCCAGGAGACTTTTCCCGCCGTCGTCGAGCAGACGGGCGCCGATACCGCGCGCGTCGTTTTTGACGCCCCCCAGGCCGCGGCGGCGCCGGGGCAGGCCGCCGTTTTTTACGAAGACGATATCGTAATCGGGGGCGGGACAATTTTATAAAAAAAGGAGTTGCCGGGCCTATGGACATTCCGGTTTCATTACAGACAAAATATTCTATGCTGCGGGACAGCATCGCCGGGCTTGGCAGCGCCCTCGTCAGTTTTTCCGGCGGCGTCAACTCCACTTTTCTTCTGAAAACCGCGGGTGAATTGCTCCGGGACGGCGTGTTGGCGGCGACTTTCCGCTCCCCCATTCACCCGGAGCGCGAGTGGCGGGAGGCGCATGATTTTTGCGCTGCCGAGAAAATCCCGCTCGTTTTCTGCGATGTGGACGAGCTTTCGATGGAATATTTTTCCATAAATCGGGGCGACCGCTGCGCTATCTGCCGTCTCTGTCAAAGCGCTCACCTGTGGGAATTGGCCAACTCCCGCGGGATCAAGCATGTGATCGAGGGTTCCGGGGCGGACGAGGATTCGGATCATAAGAAGGGGTTTCAGGTGGCGGCGGAAAAAGGGGTGCGTAGCCCGCTCCGCGAGTCCGGTCTGATCAAGGCGGAAATCCGCGCCCTGGCGCGGCATATCGGGCTGGCGACCTGGAATAAGCCGTCGTATTCCTGCCTGGCGGCGCGTTTCGCGGAGGGGGAGCCGGTTACTTATGAAAAGCTGCGCATGGTCGATTTCGCGGAGCAGCTGTTGATAGACTTAGGGTTTCAGGGCGCTCGCGTTTCCATCCACGGTTTTACGGCCCGCATTCAGATGGACGCGGTTTCCATGGCCCGGTTCGCGGAAAGCAATCTGCGGGACATCATCGTCCACGCTCTCCGGGGGTTCGGGTTTAAAGACGTCACTTTGGATTTGCAAGACTGGCGGCGAAGCGAGATTTTCCTGGACGGGGATCTCAAAATCGAGTGAAGAAAAATCCACATTTTTTTGCGTTTTTTCAGTGTCTTTGTCACTACGCTATAATTTCACCGGGAGCTTAGGACAAAAAGAACCGTCCTTTTTGTGCTCCGTTTTGCGGATATTTGTTAGCAAGGTGTTAGCATCGTCATCTTAAAATTGGCTTTTTGAATAGCGTACCGTAACCACGAGAACCCTCTTTTTCGTTTCTGCAACACGATAAACAACAGTAAATTGAGGCATACTTTCCAAGCTGAAAATAGCTTCTTCGAGCGAGTCAATCAGCTTAGCAGCGATGCCCGGCTCTATCAGCGTTTCAACGATATATTCATATATGCCGTCCAAGTCGCGGT
>JAIRRL010000023.1 GCA_031255985.1 Gracilibacteraceae bacterium | reverse complement strand
GGGTCATAGAAGGCCGGGCCGGGCGGCAGGAGGGAAAAAAGCGTCTCCGGCAGCGCCGCCGTATTTTCTTGCCGCAGGGCGGAAACCGGCGCGATCGCCCGGAAATCAGCCTGAGCGGCATAAAAGCCGGTGCGGGCGGCGAGTTCTTCGGGCCGCGTCAGGTCTGTTTTATTCAGGGCGAGTACAAGCGGCAGACCGCTCGCCCGCGCCAGCGCCAGTAAATACTCGTCTCCGGAACCGAAAGGAACGGAAGCGTCCACGACCAGCAGTGCGGCGTCGGCGCCGGCCAGCGCTTCCCGCGCCGCGCTCATCATATATTCTCCCAGCAAGCGCCGCGGCTTATGTACGCCCGGCGTATCGACAAAGATGATCTGCCCCCGTTCGCCGGTCAGGACGCAACGGATGTTCCCGCGCGTCGTCTGGGGTTTATCCGAAACGATCACGATTTTCCGTTCCAGCAGAGTATTCAGCAAAGTGGATTTGCCCGCGTTCGGCCGCCCGACCACCGCGACAAAACCGCTGCGAAAGGTTTGAGATTCGTCATTCCGGGACATATTTTACAGCGACTCCATTATTTGTTTTTCCAGGCCGCGCATGACCGCCGTCTCCGCCGCCGTCTCCGCCCCGTGCTCGAAACCCAGGAGATGCAAGGCGCCGTGTACGGCCAAAAAAACCAATTCCCGCCGCAAGCCGTGCCCGTATTCTTCCCCCTGCGCCGCCGCCCGTTCCAGCGAGACGACGATATCGCCCAAGGTCGCATCGGCGTCGTCCGCTATCGCCGGTTCGCCGGCGCCGTCCTCTCTCTGGGCGAACGAGAGCACATCCGTCGCCTTGGCCTGGCCGCGGTACTGGCGGTTTAACTCCAGTAACCGCGCGTCGTCCGCCACCAGGACGCATACCGCCGCTTCCGCCGGCCCGCCGCCCAAACGCAGGGCGGCGGCGACGCCTTCCCGCAAGGATTTTTCCAAAAATTCCCTTTCGGCGGCGTCGGCCGGGGCCGCTTCCCAGATCACTTCAATTTCCATCGCGCGCCTCCGTCTCCGGCTCAGGTTCCGGCGCCTGCGCCTGTTCCGCCCGCGGCCCCGGCTCCGGGGTTGATCCCGCCTGCGCCCCAGTTGCCGCCTCTGCTTCCGGCGGCGGCGCTGGCGGCGGTTCCGGCGGTTTTTTCAGAGCTTTGCGCACTTGCGGCGCATCCGGATAAACGATGCGCGTATGGTAAATTCCGAGCAAAACCTTGACAAACGAGGCGGCGATCTTGTCCAAGTCGCGGAAAGTCAACTCGCACTGATTGAGGTGGCCGCCGTCAAGCTTTTCCTTGATGATTTTGCGCACCACGCCTTCTATTTTACCCGGATTGCCGCCGCTGGCCGAGCGCACCGCCGCTTCCACACTGTCGGCCAGCATGACGAGCGCCGCCTCCTTCGTCTGGGGATTCGGCCCGGCATAGCGGAAAATATCTTCGGAAATATCCGGCGTTTCCTCCAGCGCTTTATGATAAAAAAACCTTGTCAGGCTATTGCCGTGATGCTGCTGGATTATCTCGCGGATGGACTCCGGCAGCTTATATTGTTTCGCCATCTCCGCCCCGTCTTTCGTGTGGGAAGTCAAAATCAGAGCGCTGAGAGAAGGGGCGATGCGCTCGTGCGGATTTTCCTGGGAAAACTGGTTTTCGATGAAAAAATATGGCCGTTTCAATTTGCCTATATCGTGGTAAAGAGCGCCGACGCGCACGAGGACGGAATCGGCCTGTATTTCCTCCGCCGCCGTCTCCGCCAGATTACCGACCATGACGCTGTGGTGATATGTGCCGGGCGCCTCCATCAGGAGCGATTTGAGCAGGGGATTGTTAGGATTGGCCAGCTCGATCAGCCGCACGGACGAGGTGATATTGAAAAAATATTCAAATCCGGGCAAGGCGCCGATGGTCAGAATCACAGTCAGAATGGCGCTGACGATGATGAACAGCAAACCGACGATCGCGCTTGTCAGCCAGTCGCCGCCGCTGATCAAAGTCATGGCGCAAAGCAAGGTTATATCGATCATACCGATAAAAAGCCCGGCTTTGGCAAAATCCGACCGCCGGCTCAGGCGCGCCGCGCTCTCGGCCCCCGCCAACCCGGAGAACAGGGCCACAAAAGTACCGGCCGCGCCGGAACCCATAAACCCCTGCGGATCAGCCAGCAAAGCGACATAAAGAGCCTGAATGACGCAGACCGCCAGAGCCATGCGGCTGCCCAGCAGAATAGAAACAGTCATCGTAGTCCAAGCGACCGGGGTCAGGAAAATAATCAGGCTGTTCCAGGCTTCGTTAGTGAAACGGATGCTGAACAGTCCGTAAGCCGCGATCAGGAGGGCCAGCTCAAGGATGCCGATGATGATGATTTTCTGCCAGTGTTCTCTGACGCGCGGGCAATTCCGCCAGGCAAAAGCAACGGTTATAAAGGCGGAGAGAACGACCAGAATAGCGACGCCGAGAACAGGCCACAGCACGGACTCTGTCCGGACGAGCCCATAAGCGTCCAGGGCGGCGAAGATGCGTTCGTCCACTATTTCCCCCACGCCGACTATTTTTTCATTGGCGCGATAGGAATGGACTTCCAGAGTGACGGCCGTCGCCGCCTGTTCCTTCGCCCATTCCGTGGCTTGGAGGTCGATGACAAAAGTCGGGGATAACAATTCCTGCCCCACGTAACTGCCCGTGAGTTCCAGCAGGGGAGCGGGCAGGCCGGAATTCATGATCAGGCTCATCACGCGCTCTTGGGCCAGCGGAAGTTCGTCCGCCGTTTTCGCCCCTTCCTCCTCGGATTCAATCACCCGCAGCATGAGCATCAGAGCTTCGTCCCGCCCTTCCGTCAGGACAGCCGGCGACAGAGCCATGATCGCGTTAAAGGTTTCATCGGAGAGGACGCCGTAATAGTCGCTCACGCGCAAAGCCTGTATTTCCTCCTGCCGCTCCGGGGAAAGCGGCGGGTTTTCCGCGCCGGCGCCTTCCTCTCTTTCCAGCGCCAGCGCCAGCAGGACGTCGAACATATTCCGGTATTCCTGAATGAAAATATTGACAAAAGCCTCGTTGACGCGGTAAACATCCGGCGTCGCCTCTCTGGCCGCCCCGACTTCCCGCTCGTATTTATCCGTATAAGCCACTTCCCGGTCATAGGGGGCGCGAATCAATTCCGAACTTGGCTCTCCCTGGGAGATGTTCTGATTTGAGGCGACAATGCCGGAAGACAAAACAACCGTGATCAGGACGCAAAAGACGACAAAAAGCAGAACCTTCAAGCCCAATTGCGAAGTCTGCCAAAAATGTCGCTTCTGTTGCTCCCTTTTTTCATTCATCCTGAAAATTCGTCCGTTATCGCGGCCGGCTTTCTTCTATTTCATATGCGTGGATGATGCTTTGCACCAGGGGGTTGCGCACCACGTCCCTGGCAGTGAAATAATGGAACGAGATATCTTCGATTCCGGTCAGCACCCGCTGGACTTCCACCAGACCGGAATACTGTCCGCGCGGCAAATCCGTCTGAGTGACGTCTCCGGTTACAACCGCCTTGGAACCGTAGCCGAGACGGGTCAGGAACATTTTCATCTGCTCCGGCGAAGTGTTTTGGGCTTCGTCCAGGATGACAAAGGAGTCGTCCAACGTGCGGCCGCGCATATAGGCCAAGGGCGCGATCTCAATCGCGCCTTTTTCCAGGAAACGGGCCGTAGTTTCCGGGCCGAGCTGGTCGAACAGGGCGTCGTAGAGCGGACGCAAATAAGGATTGACTTTTTCCTGCAAATCTCCGGGCAAGAAACCGAGTTTTTCCCCCGCTTCCACCGCGGGCCGCGTCAGGACGATCCGGTTTACTTCCTTGCTTTTCAGAGCTTTGACCGCCATGACTACCGCCAGATAAGTTTTTCCGGTTCCGGCCGGTCCTATGCCGAAAACGATGGATTTGCGTTCAATTGCCTTGATATAGCGATCCTGGCCGATGGTTTTCGCTTTGATGGGGCGGCCGCGCTGCGTGGCGGCGATCACTTTCGTCAGGCTGGCGACCATGCGATCCTGATCCTCCGGGTTGTCGGCCTCCGGGCCTGAAGCCACGTACAGCACGTCGGAAGGAGTAAGCGTGTTCCCGGCGCGAATCAGTTTTTGCAATTCGCCGATCACGGCGGCCGCCCGCCTGGCCCGGCCGCTTTCTCCCATAACAATGATCTCCGTCCCTCTGGCGACAAAACGGCAATTGGTTTTTTCTTCCATCAAGCGCAAGAGCGTATCTTCCGCCCCGAACAGACTCATGGCCTCCTGTTCGTTTTCCAGTCTCACCCTGAATTCTTCCAACAACGCCCTCCCGCGCGCGGCATTATTTTTTCAGCCAACCCATCATGCCGCGCAATTCCTTGCCGACTTTCTCGACCGGATGCGCCTCGTCTTTTTTGGTCAGCGCGTTAAACACCGGTCTCCCGGTCTGATTTTCCAGCAGCCATTGTTTGGCAAACTCGCCGTTTTGGATTTCGGCCAGCACTTTTTTCATTTCCCGGCGCGTTTCTTCCGTGATGATGCGTTTGCCCACCATCATATCCCCGTATTGGGCCGTGTCGGAAATCGAGTGGTGCATCCAGCCGATGCCGCCTTCATACATCAAATCGACGATGAGTTTCAGCTCGTGGAAGCACTCGAAATAAGCGCTTTCCGGCTCGTAGCCCGCCTCGACCAGCGTGTCATAGCCCGCGCGCACCAATTCCGTAATCCCGCCGCACAAGACGACTTGTTCGCCAAAAAGATCCGTCTCCGTTTCCTCCCGGAAAGTTGTCTCCAAAAGTCCGGCCCTGGTGCAGCCGATCCCTCTGGCGTAGGCCAAGCCGATCTGCCGCGCGTTGCCGGTCGCGTCCTGATGCACGGCTATGAGAGCGGGAACGCCGGCGCCCTCGGTAAAAACGCGACGCACGAGATGGCCGGGGCTTTTAGGGGCGATCATGATCACGTCGATATCGGGCGGCGGGACGATCTGGCCGAAATGGATATTGAAGCCGTGGGAAAAAACGAGTGTTTTCCCCGGTTTGAGTTCCGGGGCGATTTCTTCCCGGTATACTTTCGCCTGCTGCTCGTCCGGCAGTAAAATCTGGATGATATCCGCCGCCCGCGCCGCTTCCGCCACGGTCAGCACCTTCAGACCGGCCGCTTCCGCTTCCGGCCGGCGAGGGCTGTGCGGGCGCAGGCCCACGACCACGTCCAAGCCGGAATCACGTAAATTTTGCGACTGAGCGTGGCCCTGACTGCCCCAGCCCAGCACCGCGATTGTCTTTCCCTGTAGGACGCCGAGATCCGCGTCGCTGTCATAATACATTTTTACCATGTTTTTTCTATGTCCTTTCGTCATTTGGAAATAATTAGCGTCTTGCGGCTTGATTGTCGCCGCGTGTGAGTTTCGGCCTGTAGAGTTCAGTCTCCTCCAGAATGACGCGAGAAAGAGCTGAATGGCTGTCAGTCATTCAGCTCCGTTATCCGCGCTATCAAAATATCGAACACTTATTTCTTGAAGAACAGTTTGCTCAAAACAAAAAGTCCGACCACCGCGCCGGCGCCGGCCACGACCCCTGGGTGTTTTTGGGTGAATTCCTTGCCTTTGGCCAGAAGTTCATTGCCTTTTTCCGCGGGGTTTTCCGCGAATTCTTTGAACTTTTCCTTCGCCACGTCAACGGCGAAACCGCCGATCTCCAAAGCGATGCCACCCACCGCCGCCGCGCCTTCGGCTATCTCAGCCACACTTGCCATTTTTCTTCCTCCGTTCCTCTTTTTTCGCGGTTAACGAGCTTGCCGTGAATCTTAACTTCATTATAGACTAAGCTCTCAGTTTTGTCACCTACATTTTTCTCTTTTTTTCGCGAAAATCCCCCAATTAGCGGCCGGCCG
>JAIRRL010000219.1 GCA_031255985.1 Gracilibacteraceae bacterium | reverse complement strand
CAAATCCTCCTCTATGCGCAAATCCTGGCGATATGCCGGAATGTCTACGCTGAAACTCCCTCCCGTTTCCGTATATGCAAAACCCGAATCGCGCAGCACCCGCTCGACTTCCGTTTTCGCGTAGCGGGCGCCGGTGACCTGGGCCAGTTTGGTTTCAGTGAGAGTGATCCGCGGCGGCGACGGGAGCGCGCCCTTGTATTCCGTCAGGGCGGCCGGCCGGCCGGCGGCGAGTTCGGCGACGAGTTCCGCCACCCGGCCCAGCGCCGCCAGGCACAGATGGGGATTGACCCCTTTTTCAAAGCGGCTCGACGATTCGGAGCGCAGGCCCAGGCGGCGGCTTGTCCGGCGGACGCTGGCGCCGAGGAAATGGGCCGACTCGAAGAAAATATTTTTTGTTTCCTGGGTGATTTCCGTCGCCAGGCCGCCCATGACGCCGGCGATGGCGATGGGGCCGCTGTCGTCGGCGATGACCAAAGTATCCGCGGTCAGGGCGCGGCTGACCCCGTCCAAAGTGACTATGGTTTCATCCGGACCGGCCAGGCGCACATGGATATCCCCCCGCACTTTATCGGCGTCAAAAGCGTGTAAAGGTTGGCCCAGTTCCAGCATACAATAATTGGTAATATCTACCACATTGCTGATGGGGCGCACGCCCGCCTTGAGCAGGCGGTTGCGCAGCCAGGGGGGCGAAGCGGCGATCGCAGCGTTTTCCGTCACCAGGCCGGCGTAACGCAGACATAGTTCCGGCGCGTCCACCGTCACCCGCTGCCGGCTCAGCGGCCAGGTTTTTTCCGCGCCGTCCGCCCAGGCGCTCAGAGCCGGGCGCCGTCCGAGCAGAGCGCCGGCTTCGCGGGCCAAACCGGTCATACAGAGGCAATCCGGGCGGTTCGGGTACAGTTCCAGATCAAGGATTTCGTCGTCCAAGTCGAAATATTCCTCTATCGTCGCGCCGACCGGGGCCGCAGCGGGCAAAATGAGGACGCCGTCCCGGCTGCGCTCCAGGCCCGCGTTTTCCAGGCCGAGCTCTTTTTCAGAACAAAAAGTCCCACCTGACGTTTCGCCCCGCAAGGTCAAAGCCTCTATTTGCCGTCCGTCGGCCAAAACAGTTCCCGGCAGGGCCACCGCGGTTTTATCCCCTACTTTTACATTGAGCGCGGCGGTGATGAGGCTGACGCGGCCGCCGCCGCCCAGGCTCACCTCGCAGATTCGCAATTTTTCCGCTTCCGGATGGGGACGGCAGGTCAGCACCTCTCCCACCAAGGCTTGGGCGACGCCGCGGCCGGCCGCTTCCACCCCCGCCACTTCCACTCCGGCCGCCGTGAAGACCGCCGCCAGTTCCGCTCCGGTTTCCCGCAGTTCGATCAATTCCCCCAGCCATTTTTTGCTAACGCGCACGTTTTCCTCTCCTTTTTCCGGTCAAAACTGGCGTAAAAACCTTATGTCGTTATCGAATAAAAGCCGCATGTCGTCTATGCCGTATTTCAGCATCGCCACCCGCTCGACCCCGACGCCGAAAGCGAACCCCGTGACCGTGTTCGCGTCGTATCCGCCCATCGTCAGCACCCGCGGATGCACCATGCCGGAGCCGAGGATCTCGATCCAGCCTGTTCCCTTGCAAAGCCGGCAGCCGTCGCCGCCGCAGAACATGCAGGAGACGTCTATTTCCGCGCTCGGTTCCGTAAAAGGGAAGAAGCTGGGCCGCATCCGGATTTCGCGCTCCGGGCCGAACATTTCCCGGATGAAGCAGAGCAGCACTCCTTTTAAATCGGCCATACGGACGCCTTTGTCCACCAACAGGCCCTCGACCTGGTGAAACATGGGGGAATGGGTCGCGTCGTCGTCATTGCGGTACACTTTGCCCGGCGCTATAATCTTGACGGGCAGGCGCGGGCACATTTTTTCCATGGCCCGAATCTGCACCGGCGAGGTTTGAGAGCGCAGCAGCAATTCTTCCGTAATGTAAAAACTGTCCTGCATATCGCGGGCCGGGTGATCCGGCGGCAGGTTCAAAGCCTCGAAATTATAGTAATCCGTCTCTATTTCCGGCCCTTCGGCGATCGAAAAGCCCAGGCCGAGAAAAATATCTTCGATGTCGGCGATAACCATGTTCAGCGGGTGTTGTCGCCCGGCCGGCAGCACTGTCCCCGGCAAAGTGACGTCGATGGTTTCCCGCCGCAGCCGCGCCGCGAGCGCTTCCGCTCCCAGGGCGCTGTTTTTGTCCTCCCAGGCCCGTTCCAGCAGGGCGCGCGTTTCGTTCACCAGACCGCCGGCCTGCGGCCTATCCGCCGCCGGCAGGCGCCCCAGCATTTTAGTCGCCTGGGTTATGGCGCCTTTTTTGCCAAAAAGACCCGTCCGGATTTCCCGCAGTTCGTCCTCGCTCTCCGCCGCCGCGATCCGCGCCAGCGCCTCCGTCCGTATGTTCTCCAATCGTTCCCGCACCGCTCCCGCTCCTTTGCCTGACCTTATAGTTTTCACGGGACGCCGAAGGCGGCGTCCCCTACGGAAACAAAGGCAGTTTCTCCGCTCCCGTCTCTCACTCTCAACTCTCAACTCTTAACTCTTAACTCTTAACTCTGAACTCTTAACTCTATCCGCTTTGTCGCACCGCCCGCAAATAATCTTCATACAAACGCCGCGTCCACTCCCCGGCCCGGCCGCCGCCGACCCGGACGCCGTCCAGCCCGGTGACGGGAATGATTTCCGCCCCCGTACCGGTGATAAATATTTCCGCCGCCTGAGCGAGTTCGGCGCGGGTAAAATAGGTTTCCTCGATTTTAATCCCGCTTTCCCGCGCCCGGCGTAAAATCATCAGCCTGGAAACTCCTTCCAGGATATGGCCGTCCAGGGGCGGCGTTACCAGGCGCCCGTCGGCCAGAACGGCGAAAACATTGCTGGAAGCGGCCTCGGTGACGATGTTTTGCGCGTTATAAAAAACCGCTTCCTGAGCGTCCTGTTCCAGCGCTTTTTCCTTGGCCAGAATATTCGGCAGGAGGTTGAGCGATTTAATGTCCGGGTGCGCCCAGCGCTCGTCCGGCAGCGTGATGACGGCGATTCCCCCGTTCCAGGCCGCCGGCGTCATAGTTTCCAGTTCCGTCGCGAACATCGCGACCACCGGCGCTCCCGCCGGCTGCTCCGGCCCGCGCTTCCCTACCCCGCGCGTGATCTGCATATACACAAACGCCGTCTCATAGCCGCTGCGGCGGGCCAGTTCCTCCATCCCGCCCTCAAGTTCTTCTCTGCTCCGGCCGGGCGTGATGCGCAGCGCCCGAAGACTTCTGTCCAGCCGGTTCATATGTTCTTGCAGCGCGTAAATTTTGCCGGCAAACGCTTTGCAGGCTTCATAGACGCCATAGCCATAAAAATAACCGTGATCCAGAAAACTCACCCTGGCTTCGGCCAAGGGCGTGATTTCTCCGTTTATCCAAGCCAAATCCGGCATAGAGGCGATCATTCCTTTCCCTTTGTCTGAATTTCCGTTGCCCAAGAAAGTCCGCTTTAGTCATTTTAACTCAAAACAAAGCGGGAATCAAGCCGCAATCGCGGCTTACGCTTGCGGTTTATGCGCTTGCCGCAGAGACGGGGCCGCGGGTGAATAAACACAGGCGGGCAATTAGATCCTGCCCGCCCGAAAGCGTTTTGAGCCGCCATGTGTTTAACGAATTCATAATTTTTGGAGCCGATGAGCGGACTTGAACCGCTGACCTGCTGATTACGAATCAGCTGCTCTACCAACTGAGCTACATCGGCGACAGAATATACTATATCAAAAAAAAAAATCCCCGTCAAGCAAAAGAATCATCCGAACCCGATCGGCCGCTTCGCCGGCGGAGTTGGCGCGTCGTCCTGAAACGCCTGGGCGGCTCTGTTGAAATCCTCAGGCATAAGCGTAAGCAGATCTGTCTCCGTGAGTTCCCCGCCGCTTTGTTTGCGGTCAAATAAACGTCTTTCCTGGCGCAGGGTCACCTCTTGCAAGAAATTCTCAGCCACCCGGCCGTTGGCGAACAATTGGCTTTTGTTGGCGCACACACGCTCCATCACCTCGTTAAGCGCCGTCAGACACTCAGCGGGTATAACCAGCTTGTTTTCCGCCGCTTTCAACAGAAAAATCTCTTGTAATTCCGCCGCGGTATAGTCGTCAAAATACAGTTTGAAAGGAAAACGCTCGCGCAAACCGGGGTTGGCGTTATCAAGCATATAGTTCATTTCCGCGTTATAGCCGGCAAAGATAACACAGCAGCGTCCGGCGTACTCGGTCATCAGCGCGGTCAGTGTGTCGATTACTTCGCGGGAAAACGTATCGCCGGCGCGCGCCGAGTCTGTTTGGTGATAGAGCGAGTAGGCCTCGTCAACAAATAACACGCCGTCTAAGGCGGACTCAAATATTTTTGTCGTTTTAACTGCGCTTTGCCCCGTGTACTCCGCGACCAAATCGGTGCGGGTGACGCTCACCAGATGTCCCCGTCTCATCAGCCCTATTTCGCGAAACGCCTGCGCGGCGAGCTTGGCCACTGTCGTCTTCCCTGTGCCGGGATTGCCGAGAAAAATCATGTTCGGCACAAGCGGATTTTCCGCGCCGCAGACTTCACTTTTGAGTTTACGAATAGCGCAGTGGGCGGTTATATCTTTTATGCGGTTTTTGACCCTGGCGAGTCCGATCATTGCGTCCAATGTTTTCAGCACGCTCGGCTTAGATCCGGCTTGCGCCGTTCTTTCCGCCCCCGCCTCCATTTCCTCCGCAGCCCACGCCTCCGCCCACGCCTCCGCCTCCGCTTCCGCTTCCTTCGCTGCCGCCGCTGCCGCCGCTTCCTTCGCTTCCTTCGCTTCCTCATCATTTGAGAATTCAGGAATGAATATATCTAATTCGGCCAACTTCACAACAATTTCGTCCATGCTTTTCCGCCCCAGGTTGCGGAGGCGCAGGAGTTGGTATCGGCTGTACTCCGCTATGTCGCCGACCGTGTTGATATTGGCCCGTTTCAGGCAATTAAAGGAGCGCACGGACAGGTCGAGTTCCTCAAGAGGCAGCGACAAATTTGACTTCTTCGCCGCAGACGCGGAGGGCGCAGCAAGAGCGATTTCTTTATCGGACTGGACATACAACTGCTCATATATATCGCGGCAACATTTGAGAATAATTTCCATCAATTTCATATGATCTCGACCTCCCGTAATTTTTCTGATCAAAGTTCGATACTCGCCGTTCCTCCAAATCGGATTCCTGACAACCTGCCCTGCTCGGTGGTTTGCCGTTTGCACCGCCCGGGCGGCTCAGCGCCTCGCGGCGCGTCGCGGCCTGCTTGACCGGGCGGGTATCCCCGAATGGACGGCTATATAATTTTCAAGGAACAAAAAAACCACTCTACCAATCAGAAAAAGGACA
Source organism: Gracilibacteraceae bacterium (assembly GCA_031255985.1). Classification (GTDB taxonomy): domain Bacteria; phylum Bacillota; class Desulfitobacteriia; order Desulfitobacteriales; family Syntrophobotulaceae; genus JAIRRL01. The sequence goes on along the minus strand of JAIRRL010000219.1, from coordinate 119 downwards.
GTCCACTCCCCCTTGGGGTGGATTTTCTGATTGATACAATGGTCTTCCTCGTCGGAGTTCGCAGCGATCTGCCCGACTTGCTTTTACATGGTAGCAGATCGAATCAGGATTGTCAAGGG
>JAIRRL010000175.1 GCA_031255985.1 Gracilibacteraceae bacterium | reverse complement strand
CCGCCTCACTCCGGGCGTGCTGGCGGAAATTCAGCGGCTCGGCGCCACGACCGTGTTTTTGCTCGGCGGCGAAGGCGCTATCTCGGAAGACGTCGCCGTCCTTCTCCGGGACGCGGGCCTGAGCGTGCGGCGCCTGGCGGGGGAAAACCGTTTCGCCACAGCCGCCGCCATCGCCAGGGAAACCGTCGATTTTACCGATAGAATTTTCCTTGCCTCCGGTTACTCTTTTGCCGACGCCCTCAGCATTTCCCCTTTCGCCGCCGCCAGGGGCACGCCGCTCCTGCTGACGGAAACTGAGCGTTTACCGGCGGCGACTATGGAAGCCATTGTCGCCTGCGGCGCCGCTCATGTCACCCTTATCGGCGGCGAAGGCGTCATCGCCCCCTCTGTCGCGACGGAACTGATCGAAGCCGGTTATTTTGTGGACAGGATCGCCGGGGCCGACCGTTATCTCACTAACGCCGCCGTGCTGGAGCAGCTTGAGTTCGACCACGGCGCCATAATCACCGCCACCGGGGCGGATTTTCCGGACGCGCTCGCCGGCGCTGTTTTGGCCGCCAAGCGTTTTAACCCGATTCTACTGACGCCGGCGGAAATCTCCCGCTTCAGCGCCCCGGCGCTGGCGTATTTGGACGCCCGCCGGAATTACGCCACGGCCTTTTATACCTTGGGCGGCCCCGGCGCGGTCAGCGTCGCGGTGGAAAATTTTATCCGCCCGGAGATCGTCGGCGCGCCGGCCGGCGGCGGGCCGGAACCCAGTCCGCCGCCGGAGCCGGATCCAGATCCGGCGACCGCGTCCTCCCGCCGCGTTTCCTTGCAGTTTTGGGACGGCTACAGCAATCCGGACGCTTATCGGCGCCTGCTGGCTTATGTGCCGGAACCGCTGACCGATTACGCGGACGTCCTTTCTCCCGGTTTCTTCGCCTACAACGACAGCGTTAAAACCGTAAGCTTGCGCGACGGGCTGAGCGTCTCGGCGGCGCAGAATATCGTCGCCCTGGGCCAGAGCCGCGGCGCCTTGGTGGTTCCTTTTGTCCGCGGCGACGGCGCCAAGGTGGACGCGCTCTTGAACGATCCGGCGCGGCGCGAGGAACTTGTCCGCAGTTTGACCGCCATGACAGATGAAATAGGCGCCGATGGGATCATGATTGATTTTGAGGCGCTGGCCGATTCCACGGAAGCGGCGCTGACCGCTTTGATGCGCTCGCTTTACGCCGAATTACAGCCGCAAGGCAAACTGACGATGATCGCCGTCGCTTCCCGCACTTCGCCGGTGACGGAAACCTGGAACAGCGAATTCAATTATCACGATCTGGCGGAGTGTACTGATTATGTACTATTGATGGCATACGACAAACATTACACCACTTCCGCGCCCGGCCCCATCGCCCCTCTGGACTGGGTGCGCCAGGTCGCGGCCTATGCCGTCAGTCAAGCGGCGGCGGAAAAATTCATTTTGGGTATGCCCTATTACGGGCGGGACTGGTGGTGGAGCCGCTCCAGCAACGGCTGGCTCTCCGTGGCTTTCGGCTGGGCGATCGCTAATCAGACGGCGGCGGAAAACAATGCGGAAATAACGCGGGAGACCACAGCCACCGACCCGATCGGGGTGCCGACTTTCAAATACGTGGACAAAGACGGCGACAACCGCACAGCCTATTTCGACGACGCCGCCAGTTGGGGCGCCAAATTGGATTTGGTGGACGAGTTCAACCTGGCCGGGGCCGGCGGCTGGTCCATGGGCTGGATCAACGATATCAGCTCGCCGGAGTTATGGCCGCTTCTGAATCAGAAACTGCGCTAAACCCCAGCGCGCCGAAAAAGAAAAACCGCGCCCGGCAAAAGGCGCGGTTTTTTTTGCAACTCAATCTTCGTTGCTCAATCCTCGTCCCTGGAAATAAATTTAGCAATGGCGGCCACGCGCGCGTCCGCTGTCTCTTCGTCTCTCTCCCTCGTCTGCACGGCTTTCACCCCTTGCGAGGCGCGGCCTAAAACGGAAATACCCCGCACTTCCTGCCTGATGACTTTGCCCACGTCCGTGATGATCATCAGTTCTTCCTCGCCGCGCACGAGTTTTATGCCGGCGACCAGACCCGTTTTTTCCGTCAGGCGGTGACCGATGATGCCGGCGCCGCCGCGGTTGGTCTTGCGGTACTCCGTCAGGAGCGATCGTTTGGCGTACCCGTTTTCCGTGATGGACAAAACCGTTGTTTGCGCGTCGCCCGCCTCCACCGTGTCCATCGCGATGACAAAATCAGCCGGCTTGAGGTTGACGCCCCGCACTCCGCGCGCGCCGCGGCCCATGGACCGGATGGCTCCCTCGGCAAACCGGATGACCATCCCCAGGCGCGTGGCCAACAGCACGTCGTCCTGCCCGCGCGTCAGCCGTACTCCGATGAGTTCGTCGTCGTCGTTCAGCGTCAGAGCGATGATTCCGTCGCGGCGCTGCGTATCGTATTCGCTCAGTTTTGTCTTTTTCACCAGACCCTTTTTGGTTGCGGTCAAAAGATATTTATCCGCGTCGAATTCGCGCACGGGCATCGTCGCCGCCACTTTTTCGTCCTGGGAAATATGGAGCAAATTGACGATGGCCGTGCCTTTGGCCGCGCGGCCGCTTTCGGGGATCTCGTGCGCCCGCAGACGGTAAACTTTTCCTTTATTGGTAAATACAAGCAAATAATGATGTGTGGAGGCGATAAACATATTTT
>JAIRRL010000162.1 GCA_031255985.1 Gracilibacteraceae bacterium | reverse complement strand
TGGGCGCTTGCCTTTCCCGCTAAAATAGGATAAAATAAAACCGGCCGCGCTAGACGGGGAGGTAGCGGTTCCTTGTAACCCGCAGTCCGCTACAGCGGGGTTTAATTCCTTTTTTGAGGGCATGGGGCTGGGAGCAGTCCGGATCGCTCTGGCGTTGATTTTTCCGGTCTCGCGCAACTGGCGCCTTTGAACCGTGTCAGGTCTTGACGGAAGCAGCACTAAGGAGCGTGTCCCGTGTGCCGCGAGGGCGCCGGGGAGGAGTCGGGGCGCTTCGGGTAACGTCCGGGTTCCATGTTCGAGAAAAGGCGCGCGGCCATTAATTTGCGTTTCGCCGGCGGCACTGCGGCAGGCGCTTGGGAGGCGCGGGGATGTCTTATCTGGCTTTATACCGTGAATGGCGGCCGCGGCGTTTTGCGGAGATGTCGGGGCAGGAGCATGTCAGGCGGGTTTTGGTGAACGCGCTTTTGCGGGATAAAGTGGCGCACGCCTATTTGTTCAGCGGCCCTCGCGGCACGGGTAAAACGACGGCGGCGAAAATACTGGCCAAAGCCGTGAATTGCGGCGCGCGGCAGGGAGCGGAGCCGTGCAACGAATGTGTTTCCTGCCGGGAAATCGACCAGGGCGTTTCCCTTGACGTTTATGAAATAGACGCGGCCTCGAACCGCGGTATCGACGAGGTGCGCGATTTACGGGAAAAAGTGCGGCTGGCCCCGGCTGGCGGCCGCAATAAAGTGTACATCATCGACGAAGTACATATGATGACCAAGGAGGCTTTCAACGCGCTGCTGAAAACGCTGGAGGAACCTCCGGCCGGCGTCGTTTTCATCCTGGCGACGACCGAGGCGCATAAGGTGCCGTTGACCATACTTTCGCGCGTGCAGCGTTTTTCTTTTCACCGCCTGGCCGATCATGAAATCGTCGCCCGCCTGGCCGAAGTCTGCCGGGCCGGGGGGCGGGAAGTCGGAGCGGACGTGCTGGGGCTTATCGCGGCCAAATCGGAGGGCGGGCTGCGGGACGCGCTCAGTTTGCTGGATCAGTGCCTGCTGGTGGAAGGGGAGCTGCTGCCGGAACATGTGTACGGCATCCTGGGCGCGGCGGGGGAAGAGTATATTGCCGATCTGACGGATGATTTGCTGAAAAAAGATTACGCCGCCGTTCTCCAGCGTTTGGCCGACGGGGTCGCGCTGGGGCGGGATCCGCGCCAATTGATCAGGGAATTATTGGAATATTTGCGCCGCCTGCTCCTTTATTTGGCGGGGGGAGAGCAGCCGCTGCTGCCGGCCGGGCAGCTGGAACGCTTGAAAACTCAGGCCGCCGCCACTGATCTGCCGCGTCTGCTCGCGATGCTGGACGCTATTATGAAAGGCGAGGCGGAGTTAAAATATGCTTCAAACGCCAATTTGGCGGCGGATATGATCCTCGTGACGGCGATGGGGACGGCGCCCGCGGCGCCGGCGGCGGTGAACGCCGCCGGCAGGGCCGGCAGAACCCCCGGTAACGCCGGCAGACTCTCCGGCGACGCCGGCCCTGCCCCCGCTGCCGCTGCGGCGGCAGCGGGACGCCCGCGCCGCGCCGGCTTCGGCTCTCAGCCGAAGCCCAGCCCGCCCCCGGCTGCAGCCAACAAACCCGCGCCCCAGCCGGGGCCGGGCGGCGCCGTCCCCAGCGCCCCAAGCCTGGAGACGGTGCGGGCCTTGTGGCCCGCCCTTCTGGAGGAAGTACGCAAGAAAAAAATCTCCACCCACGCTTTTCTGCAAGAGGGCGCTCCGGCCGCCTGGGAGGACGGGGTATTGTACCTGGCTTTCCGGGACGGCTATACCTTTCACCGCGATAAATTCACCCAGCCGGAGAACAAAAACGTTGTGGAGGAAATACTCAGCCGCTTGCTGAACCAAGCGGCCAGCCTGCGGAGCGTACTGGAAAGCGAGCTGCCGCCGGGCGCGGCGTTTGGCGCGACCGGCGGCGTAGAGGAAACAGCGCCCGGAAGCGCGGCGCCTAGCGCGTCCGAAAACGCGACGGTTGGCGCGGCGGCAACAGAGCGCGGCGGCGTAGGGGAAAAAGCGTCCGACCCGTCCGGTTCCGCCGCGACGGAAGGGGCGGAACCGGACGTGGAGTCAGTCGCCGCCCAGGCGCGGCGGATGCGGGAGTTGTTTGGCGAAGGAATTGTGCGGGTGACAGATTAAGGGACGCGCCGGCGGCGACGACGGGGGCGGCGGGTGCAAGCGCGGGATTCCCGGAGACGGTTATAAATGCGTCCCCTTGTAACGGCGCTGGGTTTAAAACTTATATATAACGGAGGTTAGGGCTAAATGAGTATGGGGAATATGAGTCAAATGCTGAAACAGGCGCAAAAACTCCAGCAGGATATGCTGAAAGCCAAGGAGGAAGCGGAGGGGCGAACCGTGAGCGCGGCGGCGGGCGGCGGTCTGGTTAACGTCGTCGTCAGCGGCAAAATGGAGCTGGTGGAACTGAAAATAGACCCCCAGGCCTTTGATCCCGACGACCCGGAAATGCTGGAGGATTTGATTAAAGCGGCCGTGAACCGCGGGCTGGGCGAGGCGCGCGTCATGGTGGAGCAGTCCGTGAGCAGGCTGACCGGCGGCATGAATATTCCGGGACTGTTCTAAGCGATGAACGTGTTTGCGTACCCGGAGCCTTTGGCCGAACTGGTCATGGCTTTGGCCCGCCTGCCGGGCATCGGGCCGAAAACGGCGGGGCGGCTGGCTTTTTACCTCCTGCGGCACGAGGAAGCGGCGCTCAAACTGGCGAGCGCGGCGGAACGGGCGGTACGGGAAATAACGGAATGTGAGATTTGCGGCAATTACACGGATGTCCAGCCCTGCCGCGTTTGCTCCGCTCCGAACCGGGACGCGGCCCTGCTTTGCGTGGTGGAACAGCCGCGGGACATCGCTTCTTTGGAAAAAACAGGCGAATTTTCCGGATATTACCACGTGCTGGGCGGAGTTCTCTCCCCTCTGGACGGAATCGGGCCGGATCGCCTGAATATCGCCTCCTTGCTCCGGCGGCTGTCCGGAGTGCGGGAAGTCGTTCTCGCCCTGAACCCGACAGTGGAGGGAGAGGCGACCGCCTCTTATCTCAGCAGTTTGCTGAAGCCGCGTGGGACGGCTGTCAGCCGCCTCGCCCACGGACTGCCGGTGGGCGGGGATTTGGAATACGCGGACGAAGTGACGATCGCCAGGGCGCTCGAAGGCCGGCGGCGGCTTTAAGCCGGATCCGGGACGGGAGACGCGGGGGGAGGAATTCTTCGTGGATTTTCAGTATGAAGCCTTCATCAGTTACCGGCACAAGGAACTGGATACCCAGGCCGCAAAAGCCGTACACCGCGCATTAGAGACTTTTCGTCTCCCGGCCCGTCTCCGCCCGGACGGCAAAAAGCGCATCGGCAAGATTTTCCGCGATCAGGACGAACTGCCCCTGATGCCGAATCTGGACGACGGAATCAAGCGGGCCTTGGACGGAAGCCGCTGGCTGATTGTCGTCTGCACGCCGGATTTGCCCCAGTCCAAATGGTGTATGGCCGAGGTGGATCATTTCATCGCGACGGGGCGGCGGGACAGGATTTTGACCTTGCTGGCGGCGGGCGAGCCGGACGAGAGTTTCCCGCCCCAGCTCAGATTTTTGCCGGATGAAAACGGCGGTATGCGGGAGCTGGAACCTCTGGCCGCCGACCTGCGCGCCCCCACTGTCCGGGCCATGCGCCGGAAACTGCGGGTGGAAAAACTGCGTCTGCTGGCCCCGATGCTCGGCGTGGGTTTTGACGATTTGCGGCGGCGGGAGCGCGAGCGTTTCCTGCGGCGCCTGATCAGCGTTTCTCTGGCCGCCGCCTTGTTTTTCGCTCTTTTTGGCGGCTACGCCCTCTCCCAGGCCCTGACCATCGAGCGCCAGAACGCGGAGCTGACGGAACAAAAAGCCAAAGTATACGCTAATTTCTCCTTGGCGGAACTGGAACGCGGCAACCGGGCGGGCGCGGCGCTGCTGGCCCTGGAAACCTTGCCGCCGGACGGCCAGAACCCGCCCGGCCCGGCGGCCCGCGCCGCTGTTTACGGCGCGGCTTGCCGCGAGTACGGCCGCATCCTCCCGCTGGCCCAAATGCCCTCCGGCCCGGAAATAACGCCGGCGCCGGACGGCAAGACCTTCACCGCCTCCGACGGCGAATACACGCGCGTTTACGACACGGAGACCTTTCGCCTGATTTACGAGCATCCCGGCGCCCTGACCTCTGTCGCCGCTTTTCAGACCGGCGGCCTGAGCGCGGCCCAGACGCGGCGGCCGGTATACGACCGGGCCGGCGGCGTGGTTTTTTTGCCGAACGGCTCGCCGGTTTTTGTCGATGTCCGCACCGGCCAGGCTGTGCGGGAAGGTTATTTTACAGACGCCGCCGAACTGGCGGATTTCGGCTTCAGCCGCTATACGTATGAGGCGCCGCGCCAAAACGTTCGCCGCGTCGTCGATCTTGCCGGCGGCAATATTTTGTTTGAAGCGCCCGCCCGCTACGACACCTCCAAGAATATTTTTTCCCCGGACGGCAAATATTTCGCGGTGGCGGCTTACGACGGGCTGGATCTTTTCAGCGTCGAACGGGGGGAGCTTGCGGCCTCTGTCCCCTGCGACGGGCTGTACGCGCTGCAGGGGTACATTTTTTTCTCGCCGGACTCCCGTTTTCTCGTCCTGACGCGGGAAAAACAGGACACAGTCCCCTACGGGGCCTTCGAGGAACAGAAGACGGTTTATATTATCCAGATTTTGGAAATACCGTCCTGCCGCATCGTCTATGAAAACGAGTTTCCGGGCCATCCGCGCCTGGACGGAGTTATCCCTTCCGGGGCGCTGCCGAATTACGGCCATGTTTATGAGAGCGACGCACCGGCCTGGCTCTTTGCCCCGGACGGCGGCAAGCTGCTTTTGCCGGTGGGAACCGAAAAATACGGCGTCTTTGACCTGGCGCGGGAGGAAATGCTGTTCACCGTCAGCGAGTCCTTGCGTTTCGCCTCGTTTTCCCCGTCCGGCCGCCTCATCCTGACGATAGATCAGCGGGGGATAACGTGGAAATTGCGGGACGCGGCGACCGGGGAGACGCTCGTCCGCTCATATGACGAGAACACCGCTTTTCTGCGCGGCTTTGTTTTGCCGGACGATAAAACGGTGCTACTGGCGGGCAGCGCGGCGGACGGCGGTTTTTGCGGCCTGTACGAAGCGACGGTTGAGGAAACGGGCGAGCCGGGCGTTTATTTCGCGGATGAAAGCGGCCGTTACGTCCGCCCCGCCGCCGCCATTGCCGCTGATGATGCTGATGCCGCCGCTGATGATGCCGTTGCCGCCGCGGCGGTTGTGGACGGGCGGAGCGGGGAAACGCTCGCGGTGCTTGCGGACAGCGCGGATTTCACCGGCGCGGATTTCGCGGCGGCGGGCGATATAGTTCTCGGTCTCAGCGACGCCGGAACGCAAAGCGGGCTGAGGACTTGGAACGCCGGGGCCGGGGAGGTGCTGGCCCCTGTTTTGCCGCTGCCGGAAAACTGTTTTGTGGCGCGCAATTATTATTCGCCCTCGTTTTTCCTCGCGGCGGACGGTTCCCGCGCCGCCGTCATTTATCAGCGTTTCGGCATTATGAGCGGCGGGTTTCGCCTGTTTGACCCGCGGACGGGGGAACTGCTGGCGGACGGGAGTTTGGGCTGGCTGGGCGAGATCGCCTTTGACCGCAACCTCACCAAAGTCCTGTCGGTTTACGATAATCAGGTCTCTCTGTTCGACGCCCTGAGCGGGGAGAAACTTTTCACTTTGGCGGATTATCCCGCCGGCGATCTGGCCGTCGGCGTCTGGTCGGGGCAGCGGGCGGCCCTCAGCGGCGACGGTTCCTGGCTGGCGGTTTCGCACAGCAAGAAAAATACGCTGGAGATCATCGAGACAGAGCGGGGACGGCGGCTGCATGAGGTCGGGCTGGACGGCCAGGCTACGACCGCGCCGTTTTTCGCGCCGGAGGGGGAACGGGTGGCGGTAGGGGCCGGCCAAAGGCTGCTCTGCCTGGAAACGGCGAGCGGAAAGGAGGTGTTTTCCGTATATGACGAGGCCGGCTTCGAGCGGGATTGGGCTTTTTCCGCGGACGGCCTGTATTTGCTGGGGACGGAAATCCGGGCGGCGGCCACGGGTGAGGTTCTTTGCCCTGTCCCTCTGACCCCGCGGCCCCGGTGGGAAATCACGGGCGCGGCGGGAGTGACGGTTCCCGTCGGCGGGGGGCGCGCTGTGTATCTGCCGGCTTTGAGCGAGGCGCTGACAGAATTGCGGGGCCTCATCCGCCAATATGATTTTACGCGCGGGGAAAAACAGCGCCTGGCCCTGGACTAGAGGGGCGCCATATTTACTAGAGGGGCGCTATATTTTTGGGGCGCTATATTTTGAAAATCCGATCCCGGTTTTCCTTTACGTTTTTGGTGGCGTTACGGGTGTCTACCACCAGGTCGGCGTGGCGGACGACCGCTGCATAATCCACGTCGCTGTGGTCGGTGAGGATCAGGACGCAGTCCGCCGCCGCCAGAGCCGCCGGGGTGAGAGGCTGGCTTTCCAGGCGTCCGCCGCCGCGCGGTTCCAAAGCCGGCACCCAAGGGTCGCTGTAAGTAACGATCGCTCCGTCCCGGCGCAGGATGTCTATGATGATGAGCGCCGGCGATTCCCGCGCGTCGCTGATGTCTTTTTTGTAGGCGACGCCCAGCGCGAGGATCCGCGCGTCCCGCAGGCTTTTTTTCCTGGTGTTCAGGGCCTGGTAAACTTTTTTCACAACATAGTAGCTGACTTCCACGTTGATTTCGCCGGCCAGCTCGATAAACCGCGTGTGAAAATCGTATTCCCGCGCTTTCCAGGTCAGGTAAAACGGGTCGATGGGGATGCAGTGACCGCCGACGCCCGGACCGGGGTAAAAAGTGTGGATGCCGAAGGGTTTGGTCGCCGCAGCTTCCACAATTTCCCATACATCCAGCCCCATACGGTCGCACAGCAGCATCAGCTCGTTCACCAAGGCGATGTTTACGGCGCGGTAAGTGTTTTCAAACACTTTCGTCAGCTCGGCCGCCGCCGGCGAACTGACGGGCACGACGGCCAGGATCGTTTGGGCGTAAAAGGCGCAGGCTATTTCCAGGCAGGCCGGAGTTACGCCGCCGACGACTTTATTCGTGTTTTTGGTGGTGAAGCGTTTATTGCCGGGATCCACGCGCTCCGGCGAGAAGGCGAGAAAAAAGTCCCGGCCGACCTGAAGACCGGAGGCGCTCAGGAGCGGCAGGATGATTTCCTCAGTGGTGCCGGGGTAAGTCGTGCTTTCCAGGGTGATGAGCTGGCCGGGGCGGATATAGCGCCCGGTTTGTTCGGCCGCCGCCCGCATGAAAGAGACGTCCGGGTCGCGCATGGCGGTCAGCGGCGTCGGTACGCAGATGACCACGACGTCGCAGTCCGCGTGGGCGGCGAAGTCCGTTGTGGCCCGGAACCGGCCCGCCGCCGTCGGGTCGCGCGATGCTGCGTCTTTGTCGTGGGGGTGAGAGTTGTCGCGGGCGGTCGCCTGCGGCACGCGGGCG
>JAIRRL010000120.1 GCA_031255985.1 Gracilibacteraceae bacterium | reverse complement strand
TTTTTGAGAATATTTTAGGGGGGCCGGCATATGAAAAATAAGAAAATCGAACTGAGGCTTCGCTCGGACACTTGCGTCGCGTCGGGTCTCGGCGCTTTCGGCGGCGTGGATACAGATATTGCCGTTGACGAGTTCGGCCTGCCGGTCATACCCGCGAAACGGCTGAAGGGTTTATTGCGCGAAGCCGGGCTTGACATCGCGTCGCTTCTGCCGGAGTGGGCGGATACATTTTACCGGTTATACGGAAAACCCGGCGCCAGCGATTCCGGCGGCCTGATTCTCAGCTCCGGCGAACTCGTGGACGCGGACGCCCTCAAGAAAGAAATAAAAAACCGGGACTACACGCCCGCCCAGGTAACGGAAATCTTCACCTCGCTCAGAACCGGAACGGCTATGACGGGCGAAGGACTAATCCGCAAGACGGACGACAATACGCTCAGGGTAACGCGGGTGGCGGAGAGCGGGCTGACGTTCAGTTTTGACGCGCTTTTTCCGGACGATTGCGCGGAATTTTTGGCTAAATGCTGCCAAGCGGTGCGCGGCATCGGTTCCGGCAGGACGCGCGGGTTCGGCGAAGTCGAGTGCAAACTTGATCTTGCGGGCGCGGACGGGCCGGCCGGGGCCGCAGGCGGCGAATTTAAGCTCAATGAATTAAACGGCTCAAAATTCGTCCACTATACGCTTACGCTCGCCTCGCCCGTGATAGTTTCTCTGCTAAACGGCGGCAGCGGCGGCACGGAGGACTACATCCCCGGTTCGCTCCTGCTGGGGGCGTTTGCGGCCGCCTGGCGCAAAACGCCCGGCCGCGCCTGCCCCGCGCCGCATAAGGATCCGGAATTCAGACGCCTGTTCCTGGACGGAGGCGTGAAGTTTTTGGCCGCGTATCCGCAGAAAAAAGACGGCGGTCCAATTCTCTATCCCGCCGCCCGCTCCATTCGCCGCAGCAAAGATGACGCAAGCAGAGCGATTGACGCCAGCGTCGCCGCCGCGCCGGACGAATACGCGAAAACCCTTGGCGGCTTTGCCGCCGCAGACGGAGAAGACCAGCTCATGCATTTGGGCGGCGTCAAAAAATCTGTATTTGCCCATCACGCCCGGCCCGCCGATAAGGCTGCCGGCCACGCGACCAAAGACGCCTCTCAGGCCGCGGGTTCTTTTTACAGATATGAGGCGCTCGCGGCGGGGCAGGTATTCATGGGAACCATCGTCGGCAGCGAAAGCGATCTGGAAATCATCAGAGAACTTGCCCCGGCCACTATCCGGCTCGGCGGCTCCAGAACCGCCCAATACGGCGGCGCTGATTTTTCCTGGTTTCAGTATCCGCGCCTGCAGAACCGAATGATCACAATAGAAGACGGAGACCTCTTCCGCGTTACCTTGCGCTCGCCCCTGATTTTGACGGACGCCTTCGGCGGCGTCAGGCCCGATCCGGCGCTTATTCCGGGCGCGCTCGGCCTGCGGGGCGCGGTCGTCCGCAAGATGTTTTGCTCCGCCGCCTGGGTCGGGGGCTACAATTCCAAATGGCTGCTGCCGCGCACCCAGGAAACAGCGCTTGCCGGGGGCGGCGTCATAGTGTTTCGCCAGGAAAGCGGCGGCAAAGAAATAATCCCCGCCGAAGCTTTTATCGGCCTGAGAACAGGCGAGGGTTTCGGTCATATTGCCGTGGAGAAACTCCCGGCCGGCGGCGATCTGCGGATCCAGAGAGCCGGACAGGCGGCCGCGGAGATTAGAGGCGGCGGCGGTTTGAACAAACTGGAAAAAAAGATCAAGCTGCTGAATATCCCCGCTCATATCCAAAGACAAGTCAACCGGGCGGAAAAAACGCGAATTACCAATAATTCCCAATTGGGGAGATTGCAGACCTATTTGTCCACCACCCATAGCTTCGCCGAGCTTGCCGGGATGTTGTCGGCAGGCAATTGGAAACAACAGGACGACCGGGAGAAAATACAAATTTTCTGCGTAGGCGAAAAAACAGGAGACGCGGCCGAACTCGCGCGCAAGCTGCGGCAAAAAGCTGAGAAAGTTGTTTTGTCCAGTCCGGATTTACTGGCAAATGAAGAAGAAGGCGAGCGCAAACTGTTCCATTGGTATAAACGGTATCTGCTCCTCAGAATCAGACGGGACAGGAAGGAGACGGCGGTATGAAGGAAAATCCGAACCCGGTTATAAAGCGCGTTCTGGTCGTCGGCGCCATGAAACTTGCCGCTCCGGCGCTGATCGGCCAAACAGAGAATATGGAGACCGACCGCGATGTGGCGGTGAACAAAGACGGCTTCCCTTATCTGCCCGGCACGACGCTGGCGGGTATTTTGCGGGGGACGCTCGCGGCGGCTGAGGCGAATTTGCTTTTTGGCTGGGCGGAAAAGCAGGAGGCGACGCAAAGCCCACTGTGGGTATACGACAGTGCGCTTCTGTTTAAAAAGGACGCCGATCCCGCTGACGGCAAAGCCGATCCCGCCAACGTCATAACTATTGACGGCGTATCGCTGGACGAAAATCAGAGAAACGCCGAAACCCCCAAACAGCCGGAACTGGATCATATGAATAAGGCGGCCAAAGATCAGGCCAAATTTGATTTTCAAGCGGTGGATAAAGGATCCGTATTTGATTTGCGTCTCTCGCTCACTATTCGGCGAAATGACCGGGATTTAGAGAGTTTGCTGACGAAAGTCCTGGCCCGCCTGAACAGCCTGTATGTCGGCGGCAAGACCTCGCGCGGCTTCGGGAAACTTGTCTGCGAAAAAATATACAGGCGGGATTTCGACTTCACCGGCGCGGATAAGGTTGAGCAGCTTAACGCCTGGCTTGAGTTTTCTGAATGGGCGACTCTCAAAACAGAGCGGTTCGAGCAGCGAGATATCGAGTTTAAGCAGCCGGAAAACATCAGCGTCCTCACGGCGGAGCTGGAACTGGACGGTTCCGTTCTCATCCGCGACGTCTATTCGATCGAGGAGGACGAAGATCACGCTCATACGAGAAGCAAAAGCGACGGCAAGTCGGTCATCTACGGCACGTCCTGGGCGGGCGCCATTCGGGGCGGGCTGGCCAAACTGCTGAAAACAAACAGGCGCGCAAACGCGGAGGCCTACCTGGACGAGGTGTTCGGCAAACAATATTTTGACGGCAAAAAAAATGTGACGACTCCGTCCAAAGTGCGGCTTGACGCTTCCTACCTGAGCGGCGGCGACAGAATCAAGTATTCGCGCGTTAAGATTGACCGCTTCACGGGCGGCGCGGCCAACACCGCCCTCTTCACGAACAGACCGCATTTCGGCGGCGGTTGCCGCTTGTCGGTTCAATTCGCCCAAACCGACGCGGCGGTAAAAGAACTTTTTTTACTTGCGCTTGACGCGATAGATAAAGGGCTGATCACGCTTGGCGGGGAAACGGCCGTCGGCCGCGGCAAGTTCAAAGTGAAATCCGTGCAAATCGACGGTGAAGAGGTGGAATACAAACAGGCCAAGCCGCGTTTAAAGGAGGCGATGGAAAATGTTTGATTATGAGAGTGCTATAATGGAAAAATTTGGCAATAACGGCGCCTGGGCCGTCGCCACGATGTACCACGGCGTCTGCGTCGGGCTTTGGGACGGGCAGGGGCTGAAATTCCACGCCCAGGCGGAGTACGACCCGGATTGCGTGACCGAGACGCGGGTGTTTAACGCCGGAGCGGAACTGCGGTTGGTCAGAATTGACGGCCGGGTTATCAGCCGCTACGCGGACGACGAAGGGAAAGATATATTCGATACGGCCTATCTCATGTACGGTACGGATATAGCGGAACAGACCGGGGATTGGACGCGCCTGACCGAGCAGCGCGGCGGCGGGCTTTACTTCCCGAAGCGCCTGGAGTTTGAGAAGGACAGGCCGGTCGCCCTGTGGCTGAAAATACGGCATTATCTCCAATATAATCCTGTCGCCGTGGCGGCCAACGCCCAAACCGGCAAACCCGCCCTGGAAACGGCCGACTATCGCTATCTGGGCTTCGCGCAGGGCGTGGAGCGGAACCCGGAATCCGAAAATTACGGCAAAGCTATGCGGGAGGTGCGGCTGTGAATTTTACCAATCCATATAATTTCGTCTCGCTGACGGGCGCTTGCGAAAAGAAGAAACGGCCGATCCCCCTGTCCGGCGGCGCGGGCGGCAACGGCCTTTTCACCGGCGAACTCGTGTGTTTTCTCACCCCCAAAACGCCGCTGTTTATCCCCAACACATCGAATGAGCACATGTTTCCGGCTAAAGAAAAAGAGATCCTCGACCAATATAACCGGACGGCGCCGCGGAACCGGCAGGTGGCGGATACGCCTGAAAACCGCAGTAAATCTTACGACTTTTTCAGCTATTCCGACCTCAGCCCGGAAAAAGGCGGCGCGCCGACCGAATGGCCGGTCATCCCCGGCTCCTCCATTCGGGGCGTGATCCGCTCCGTCTATGAAACGATCACGCATAGCTGCCTGTCCACCAGCGGCGGCCGCGAGACGCCGCTGTACAGGCGCTCTACCGTTCCGAGGGGCTGCTTTGGCATTATCAAAGACGGGAAACTCTACGCCGCGGATAAGTATCTTGTCAAACCGGCCGGCTACAAAACCGGCTATTCGGACTGCAGCCGGTTCGCGGCCGCCGCCTTTTCCGGCGCTTTCGGCGAACAGGTGCGCGTCACCGTTGACCGGACGAAAACTTTTGTTACGAGCAGAAACATCGATACGGGACTGCACCCGGTGACAAGCGTTAACCAGCCGGGAGACGCGGAGGTCGGGTATTTCCTGCCGGGCGAAAGTTTCGGCGGCGGCAATAAAAAGCATTTTGACGCGGTCATGGTCGAAAAAACCACCCAACCCGGCGGGATGCCCTACCAGCTCACCGAGCGCGACCGGGAACGCCTGGCGACCGTCGTCGAGCTTTACTCTCACGGCAAGAACGGCGTGAATCAGACGAGCGGCCATAACGAATACAGCGGTTTCTGGCAGGCGGAGGTCGTCCCCGTGTACTATGAAGTCATAGCTGTGGACGCGAACGGGAATAAAATAGCGCCCAAGTATTACATTGCCCCCGCCGCCGTCACCAAAGAGGCGTTTGACCGCTCGATCCGGAGTATGCTGAGGGCAAACGGCGGTTTTGACGCCTGCGCCGACGTGGATAAGCTGTGCGAAGCCTGTCATCTCTTCGGCATGGTGGAAAGCGGGCAAGGCGCGGAAGCGCGTTCCTCCAGGCTCCAGTTTCGCGACGCTGCGCCGAGCGAAGACGGCGGCTACATGGGCGATGTCGTCTCCATGCCGATTCTTGGGACGCCGAAGATTACCGCGACTGAATTCTATATGGAGCAGTCTGACGACAGAGACGATATTTTTAACTACGACTATGCCCAGCAGTACGATTTTAAGAAAAAGACGATGAGTTCTTACGTCTTGGCCGATGCCGACGCCCGGCTGCGCGGACGCAAATTCTACTGGCATCATGGGACGCCGCCTCAGTCCGCCGCTCCCACTGACGCGCCGAAACTGTTCGCCGTCGTCCGTCCTGTTCTCGCCGGCAAAAAGTTCCGCTTCACCGTGGCCTTTGAACGGCTGTCGCTTGACGAGCTGAGCAAGCTTTGCCGCGCCCTTGAACTCGATCCCGCACACGCCCATAAGCTGGGACGCGGGAAACCTGTGGGATACGGCAGTGTGCAAATCTCCATTGCCAGAGACGAAAGCCGCGTGTACAGCCTGGACGATGATTTTCAGATCGCGGCCCAAGCTCTGCCTGAGGGCGCGTTCGCCTATAAAATCCGGAACGCGGATTTTCTCGCGCTGACAAATATCGCCCTTCCCAAGCGGAATATCCGCTATCCTGTCGGCACGGTGAAAAGGTTTGACCGCAGAACGAACACCGTACAATCCCAGACGAACGTGTTCAATTGGTTTGTGCTCAACCGCGAGGCCAATGGGGGCAACTCTACGACCCGGCCCAAATTCGCCTATGTTCTCCCGAAAGCGAACGCGCCTGACGTAACTCTGCCGGCAATAACGAAAGAACCCGTCCCGGCTCAGAACAGGGGCGGGAGACCGCAGGACAGGGGCGGCTCTCAGATCACAGAGGGCAGAGGTTCCAATCGCGCCGCGGTTTGGGACTGGTATGAGCAGGAGAGCAAGAGGAGATGAGCCTTATGTCTTTTGTAAATTTTTCAAATCATTCAAGCGCGAACTGGTCGGAGGCCCAGCTGGCAGCGGCGCGGGAGTATAGCGACGTCGTCCAAGACTTGCCCTTCCCCGCGGTTGAACCAAATGCGGATAAAGCAGCTGTTCAGGCGCTGGCGGACGAATTCACGAACCGGATCAAATCACTTGACCCTTCAGCGGTAATGTGTCAGGGCGAATTTACACTTGCCTATGCTGTCGCCGAACGGCTTAAAGCAAGCGGTATAGCGGTGATGGCGGCTTGTTCGGAACGCAAAACCACAGAAACATTAAAAGACGGGGCAGTGCATAAAACAGTAGTATTTGAATTCTGTCGCTTTCGCGAGTATTAAATAGGAAGCAAAAACAAAGACTTGCAGCGAGATAACCCACAGTTCCTGTAGGGGACGCCGCCTTCGGCGTCCCGCATTCCAGTTTGCAACAAGATTGCCCTGCGTTCCTGTAGGGGACGCCGCCTTCGGCGTCCCGCATTCCAGCTTGCAGCGAGATTGTGGAATGTAAACAATAATGAGGTGAATAGAGATGAACAAAGAATCATTGCGCGTTGACGGCATCGCCGCCGCATTCCGCCAGACGCTCGCGGACGGGGGCGTGCTGGTTTTTACCGGCGGCACGAGTGATTTGCTGGTGGACGGCGACGCCGTCACCCAATTGGAATATGTTGTCAGCAAATTATCGGCGGCGAAAGGAATGCCCACTATAGTCTACTCTTTGGCAAAGGGGACGCGCGCGATCAACGCGCCCGGCGGCCCGACCACCGACCTTTTTCCCTGCCTGGACGGCGAGGCCCCGCCGGCGGAGCAGTTAGAGAGTTTATTCGAGCATATGCGGCGAAACGGTCCCTCCACTTTGATCATAGATTTCGCGGAGACAATCTATGGGGACGAGGCCGCCGACCAACAGACCGGCGGCCTTTTGGCGGAACAAATCGTCGATTGCGCTTTGAATTTCCGGTGGAAACAAGGCAGGCACTGCGTCATCCTTATTTCCCGTCTCCGCTGTCTGGACGAAAACCTGACGCGGATGCCGGGTATTAGAGTTTGGGATATCAAATTACCTCTGCGGGAAGAAAGAAGGATCGCGGGAGAACAAATGCTGCGCAGCGCGATTCATCCGCTGGCGCTGGCCCCGGATCTGGACGTTGATTCTTTGGCGGCTCTGAGCGGCGGTATGAGTTTGGACGCTATAAGCCGTATGCGCTACGGCGCTTCGGCCGGGAATCCGATTAATCTGGATAAATTACTGGATCATAAAAGCGCCATAATCAGCCAGCGGGCCGGCGGCAGCCTTTTTGTCCACACAGAGAAACGGGAAATCAACGGCGATGTCGCCGGATTACCCCAGATTCGCCGTTATCTGGAAGACAGAAAAAGAATAGGGGCCCAAACTCTGCGCTTGTTGCTGGTTGGACCGCCCGGCACCGGCAAAACCTTGGTCGCCGTAGGCATAGCGCGGGCTATGGGTACGGTTCCGGTGTCGTTCAGACTGGTCAAGTCAAAATGGGTGGGCGACAGCGAACGCAATCTCAGCAGGGCGCTCGACGTCATCAATAGCGTGGCGCCGGTGACGGTGATCATAGACGAGGCGGATCAAACAGGATTGGGTAAAAGAGCCGCGTCCAGCGCGGATGAATCCAGCGCCGTCGAATCGTCTTTGCGCGGCATCCTGATGGAATGGCTGGGCGACATCGGCGCCGACAACGGCATATCTTTGGTTGCTCTTTCCAATAATCCCCAGGGGATAGACAACGCCTTCATGGATCGCCTGGAGGTTATTCCGGTGCTGGAGCCGGTGAGCGCGCGGGAAAAAGCTGAAATAGCGGCCATCCAGGCCGGGCGTTTAGGGTGTGGCTTTGATTTTGAAGGCGCGGTCCGGGCTTTTGCCGAGCGCGGCCTGATTTTATCCGGCCGGCAAATCGTCAAATTGGTGGATATGGCCAGAATTGCGGCGAAATACGCCGGACACACAGATATTGAGTACGGGGACATGAAGGCGGCGCTGAAGGAAAATCTGCACAGCTATGGCAAACGCGAGGAACTTCAAGCCATGCGCGCCGTGGAATACACCGGTTTTTCCCGTTATCTGCCTTGGATCGCCGCCGGCTATTACGGCCAGGAGACGACGGCCCCCGCTTACTTGCGCCCGTTCCTGAACAGCGACTTGCGGGTTGATTTAGAAGCGTTAAGAGCGAGAACAAAGGAGATGGAAATCTATGTCAATTAATGGGCGCCTCAGCGGCGACGGCGCCTGGCTGCGGGC
>JAIRRL010000141.1 GCA_031255985.1 Gracilibacteraceae bacterium | reverse complement strand
AACGGCCAGCGCTTCCGGCGCGTAACCCGGCGCGATGATCCCGTCCGAGACCTCGCGGCTGATAACCGCCGCTGTCGCCGCGTCGCACTCATCCGACAGGGCGATAAAATCCCCAAAGGAGGAAAGGCGGTCGGCGCCGCGGGCGCGGGCGTAAGCGGCCGCCAGCGGAGTAAGAGGCAGATCGTCAACAAAACAGCTCTTTTGCAAATCCGGCGGCAGGGGCAAACCAACCGCAGCCCCCGCCGGGCTGACATGCTTGAAGGAAGCGGCCGCCGGCAAACCGGTCGCCGCTTTCAGCTCCCGCACCAGCTGCCAGCCGCTCAAAGCGTCCAAAAAATTGATATATCCGGGCGTACCGCTGAGCACCGTCAGCGGCAGATCGCCCTCCCGCCTGTACAGACGCGCCGGTTTCTGGTTCGGGTTACAGCCGTATTTCAGTTCCAATTCCGCGCTCATTGCCTTTTTTCCTCCCTTTTGGGAACAATTTCTACCAGCCAAAATATTGTTTGAACACTTCTTTGGCCACGAGACCGGAAGTGCCGCCGCCGCTGTCCCCGAACTCGATAACGCTGGCAAAAGCTATTTGCGGATCGTCATAAGGGGCAAACGCGACAAACACGCCGTTATACGTTTTGCCGAAAGCCGTGTCCTTGGAGCCTTGCTGCGCCGTGCCGGTCTTCCCTCCCCCGGAAAACAGCGGCATATCCGTGAACAGATAGCCGGCGGTGCCGCCCGGCCGGGTAACTCTCGCCATCCCTTCCTTGATGATCTCAAGGATCCGGGGCGAAACCGAAACCCGGTTCAAAACTTCCGGCTCAAAAGTCCAGACTGTTTCTCCGCTGAACGGATCAAGCACGCTGTCCACAACGTGAGGCCGATAATGATAGCCGCCGTTGACAATCGTGGCCACATAATTGGCCAATTGCAAAATACTGTAAGAATTGTAGCTTTGGCCGATGGCGTTGTAAAAACTGTCCGCCGGCCGCCAGTTCACATTGAAGTCTATCTGGCTTTCATACAGTTCCTCCGCCCGCCGCAAATCATCGGCGCGCTGATATTCCACATCCCTTTTTTCCCCGTCGCCCTTTGCCTCCGCCAGAAGGACCGCGTATTTTTCCTCAATCGTTTTTACGTTTTCCTCATATTGTTTGTCATAATATGGTTTAAAATACTTATTTTTCCACGAAGGAGAGGGAGCGATCCCTTCCGCTTCCCCCGGCAAATCCACCCCGGACAGAGTGCCGAGACCGAATTCCAGGCAAAGTTCGCGCATGATTTCCGGTTCTTTTTCCACGGCGCGCCGCCCGACTATCTGAAAATAGATATTGGACGAATGAGCCAGGGCGCTGTAAATATTGACGCGGCCAAAATTATTGCCGCCCCATTCCGGCACGCCCTGAGCCATGATTCCCGGCCCGCCGAGGGAGGACAGCACATCGTTAAAATAAGTGTCTTCGGTCACGACGCCCGTCTTCAGGCCGGCCATGCCGGTCAGCATCTTAAAGGTGGAGCCCGGCGCGTACAGGCCGGTCAGAGCGCGGTTGAAGGAAGCCGCTTCCTCGCTGTTAAAATACCGTTCGGCCGTTTCCTCGGAAATAGAGCCGATCAGCTCGTTCGGATCCATATAGGGGCGGGACGACATCGCCAAAATGCCGGCTGTTTTGACATCCAGGACGACGGCCGCGGCGGAGCCCGCCTTGGGATTGGTTTTCTGTATCTCGCTTACGACCTTGTCCAGGGCGTCCTCCACCGTTTTCTGCAACTCCAGGTCAACAGTGAGCCGCACGGTATAGCCGGGGCGGGACTCTATCAGTGTTTCCTTGTCGATGGGGCGGCCGCGCCCGTCGATGCTGACCCGTTCCAGACCGCGCTCGCCGCGCAGCCAGGCGTCATAACTTTTTTCTACGCCCATTTTGCCGACAAAATCACCCTGCCGGTATTCGTAGCCGTCGTCGCCGGCGTTGAACATCTCTATTTCCTCTTCGCTGATTTCGCGCACATAACCGAGAACCTGCCCCAGCCGCGTCCCCTGGGGATAAACCCGTTCCGGCAGCGCCGTCACACTCACGCCCGGCAGCTCATTGCCGTGTTCCGCCAAAACGGCGCGCAATTCATTGGGAATATTTTCCAAAACAACGGCCGACTGGTAATTCTGCCGCTGTTGATTTTGAATCATGACGAGAATATCCTCGGTTATCAATTCCACCGATTGGTTGGCGTAAGGCCAGTACGGCTCCAGATACCCGGCCAGGCGGCTGATGATTTCCTGCCGGTTGAGGCCTTGCATATCCGTCCAATCCAGCGTCACGGCAAAAACCGGTTCGCTGCGCGCCAGCACCGCCCCGCCGGCGTCAATGATCTCGCCGCGCACCGGAGCGGTACTCACATTTTTAAGTACGTTTCCCTCCGCCATCTCCGCGTAATATTCGGCCCCGGCGATTTGCAGACGCCAGAGATTCGCCCCCAGCACGAAAAAGCAGAGGACGACGACCAGCCCCAGGACAAACAGGCGGGTTTGAGTTTTATTCCGGTTTTGTTTTTGTTTTTCCAAAATTCACTAATCCCATTCAATCTTCCCACTTGAGTTTTTGACGCAGAAAGCCGCCGGTAAAGGCTTTGTGCAGCCAGGGATAAGTCAGCGGCGTCAGCAGGGCGTTATAAAAAGCTATCCCCGCGATCAATGGCAAGACGTCGCGCAGGTAGAGAACAGCGCCTCCGGCCAGGTTCAGGGCCGCCACCGCGCATTGACCGGCGGCGGTGAGCAAAAACACCATCATAATCATGAGCGGGATGTTTTCGCGATACCATTTTTTTTGCAAAATGCCGCTTAACAGGGAGATGAGCGGCAAAACGACGGCGTAAACGCCAAAATAACGGCCCAGGTAAAAATCAAAGAGCAGACCGGAGATAAAACCGCAGACCGCGCCGCTGGCCGGCGTATGATGGAGAGCGATGTATATCGTCCACAACATGATTATATCCGGCTTGACCGCGCCCCAGGCCAGCGTCTCAAACAAAGTGCCCGTGAGAATCAGGCAGGCGCACCATATGAGAAACATCCACAAATATCGCAACATCAGTTTGCCGCCAGTTTAACTATAATCACTTCCTCCAGGGCGGTGAAATCAGCCAGCGGTTCGATCAGGGCCACTTGCAGCATACCGGCCCCGCTCATCTGGACGCTCGCGACGACGCCGATCGGCAGGCCCGGAGGATAAATCCCTCCCAGGCCGGAAGTGTAAACCACTTCGCCGATTTCAACCGCTTCTTCCTGGCGGAACTCCATTTTCAGGCCGTTTTCCATTTCAAAAAGACTGCCCTGCCGGTAATCGCCGCGCACTACCCCGAAAACCGCCGTCCCGTCTTTGTCCCGCGTCAGGGCGGCCGCCTGGCCGTCTCCGTCCGTCAGCAGCATCACGTCCGCCGTCGTGGGCGTGACGGCCACCACCTTGCCCACCAGCCCCAGCCGCCCGACCACCGCGTCGTTCACCTCCACGCGGTTCAAAGAGCCTTTGTTCAAAGTCAGCATACGATACCAGGTTACGGGATTGCGCATGACCACCTGAGCGCCGATTTTTTCATAATCGGTCAGCGCCGGGTTTTCAAACACCTCCGCCCAATCGCTGTAACGCAGGGCGGCAAGCGCGTCTTCCCTGAGCCGGAGGTTCTCGTCCGTCAGCATTTCGACCTGCTTGCGCAATTCTTTGTTTTCCGCCTGTACTTCCCGGAATTGCCACAAGGCGCGGAAATTGTCTTT
>JAIRRL010000067.1 GCA_031255985.1 Gracilibacteraceae bacterium | reverse complement strand
GGCGGGCGGGTTTTCCCTCTCAGCGACGAGGCGGAAGAAATTGTGCAGGCATTGCGCCGTTACTGCCTGGAAGGCGGCGTCCGGCTGGAGACGGGGCGCCGCGTCGTCCGCCTTGCTTTGGCGGCGGCGGAAAACGGGAGCGCCCGCCCGCGGGTTTTGGGCGCGCGGGTCGCGGGGGAGACAAGACCGCGGCTGGCCGGCGCCACGATAATAGCGACAGGCGGAGCGGCGTTTCCCGGCGCCGGTTCCACCGGGGACGGTTACGCCTTGGCGGCGGCGGCCGGGCATACCGCGCCCGCTCCGCGCCCGGCGCGGGTGCCTTTGCGGGCGGCGGCGGACTGGCTGGCCGGGGTGCAGGGATTGAGCCTGCGCAATGTGAAGGCGTCTCTCTGGCTCGACGGGCGGAAAAAGCAGGAGGAATTCGGGGAGCTGCTTTTTACCCATTTCGGCTTGTCGGGGCCGATCATTCTGACTTTGAGCCGGGAAGCGGCGGCCGCGCTGGACGCGGGGGCGGCGGCCGCGGTTCACATCAATCTGAAACCGGCGCTGACGGCCGAGCAGACGGAGCGGCGCCTTGACCGTGATCTGAAACGGAACGGCGCCAAGCAACTCAAAGGCGCGCTGGCGGACTTGCTCCCCCGGCGGCTCATCCCGGTACTCATCGCTTTGGCCGGCCTGCCGCCCGAAAAAAAAGCCGCCGACCTCCGGCGGGAGGAACGTAGGCGGCTGGCCGCGCTTCTGCAGGATTTGCCACTGAACTTGACTGGCCATCTCGGCTTTGGCGCGGCGATCATAACGGCGGGCGGCGTCGATCTGAAGGAAGTCCGCCCGGCCACAATGGCCTCCAAGGTCGCGGCGGGGCTTTATTGGGCCGGGGAAGTGCTGGATATAGACGGCGTGACTGGCGGCTATAATTTGCAGGCGGCTTTTTCCACCGCCTTTTTGGCCGGACAGGCCGCCGCGGCCGCCGCCGTCCTGGAAAATTAATACAAAGTTGTCAATCCAGCCCGAAAAATTATCCGGCTCTACGGCGATATTTTTTCTTGAATAAGGATGGCGGCAGTGTTATAATGATGTGGACGTCCGGGCGGAAGCCCGGAAACGCAAGGGCCATTAGCTCAGTTGGTTAGAGCTCCCGGCTCATAACCGGATTGTCCCAGGTTCGAGTCCTGGATGGCCCACCACAATTATAAGCTAGGATTGATCCAATTTATACCCTCGGAAAACCGGGGGTTTTGACGTTTCGGCCTGAATCCTCACTCCGCTTTGATCGCTTGCAGCGCGCTCAGTTTCATGGCCCGGCGCGCGGGCAGATAGCCGGATAATATCCCGATGAGGAAACTCACGCCCAACGCGACCGGCGTCAGCCAGAAGGGGATGACGGAGATCGGAGCGCCGTCCGTAAACGGGTTCACCCCGGCAAAGAGATTTAAAATACTTGACGCCAGATAACTGACCGCGGCGCCCAGCAAGCCGCCCCCCAGACCGATAAGGCCCGACTCAAGCAAAAAGAGGGAGCGGATGTCTTTGATGGCCGCGCCCACGACTTTCATGACCCCGATTTCTCGTGTGCGCTCGTAAATGGACATGATCATCGTGTTGGTGATACCGATGGCGGCGACTATGAGGGAAATGGCCCCGATGCCGCCCAGCGCCAGCTGGAGGGTGTTGAACATCTCTTCCACGGACTTCACGTAATCGGCGCTGCTGAAAGTTTTATATCCCATGGCGATAATGGCCTCCTGCACCGGCAGGACGTTTTCCACTTCATCCGCCTTGACCAGGATCATGTCATATTTTTCCTTTTTGGGAATGGATTTTGCCGCGTCTTTTTTGCTTTCATTTAATAATTTTGTCAGATCGGCGAGATCCATATAAGCGTTCCAGGAGTATTCGGAATTTTCGACGTTGACCCCGACGGCGCGGACATTGTATGCTTTGGCGCTGGAGTCGCCCAGCCGGCGTTTTTCCTCATAAGAAGGATCGAAACTTACCTGCAGTTTGTCCTTCAGCACATTCACCGGCGGCGGCTGGCTTTCATCCGGCTCGATCACGGTAGTTCGTTTTGGATCGTGAAAATTATAAAGCGCGTTGTGGCCGATTACTATTTCGTTTGCGCCCGGCGTTATCAAATTGCCGCTTTTCATTTTGAAGCCGAACTGTTCCATCTTGCTGGAGTCAATACCGATAAGGGGTATATCGGCGACGCGGCGGCCGCAGATAAAATGCGCGTTCACTGTTTTTTGCGGCGTCACCGCTACGACATTGTCCAGCTCGCCTAAAACCGCGACGGCTTTATCATCCAGAACAGCTTTTTTCTTTTGCGCCGCTTTCGCCTCCGCATCGCCGGCGGTTTGCTCGGACACGTTGATTATTGTCAGAGTGGCCGTGCTGCCCAGTTGGGCGCGCATGGACGATTTCATGCCGAAACCGATGGAGAGCATGACGATGATGGAAGCCGCGCCGATGACCACGCCGGTTATGGTGAGCAGCGTCCGGGTCTTGCGGCGCAAAAGATTGCCGAAGCCCATCCTGAAAATTTCAGTCCATTTCATTAACGTCGTTCTCCTTGCCCCGGCGGATCAGCTTTCTGAGCGGGCCTTTCTTGCGCAGCAGGAAAAAGAGAACAACCGCGATCACGGCTATCACGCCCCAGAAAAACGGGTTCCGCCATAAGGGCCTGGACGGCGGCGTCGCCGGGAGGGCGCTCAAATCAGGCTCCGCCTCCGAGACCGTAAAGGAAAATGGATATCTGTCCGCCACCTGCTCGCCGGAAGGAGCGTCGTAGGTGACCACCAGTTCGCCTTCCGCCTGGCCGGCCTGCTCCACGATCAGGGCGCCTTCATAGGCTTCGCTCGCGCCGGTATTGAGATTGCCGATATACAGGCGCGCGTTATCGGTTTGAAAATTACCCTCAAGATTCAGCATGAGATTGCTGATATTGGCGCGGCCGGTGTTGTAGATATTCGTCGTAACGTTAACGGGCGCGCCGGCCTTCGCGTCTGTTGGCAAAGTTAGTTCGCCCACCTCGACTTTCACTTTTTGGCTGACCGGGATGCCGATCAGTTCTTCCGAGGTATATTCCGTACCCGCCTCGTCCTCATACTGGATATTGGCTTTCAGCGTGTAAGTGCGGGGCGAGGCGTCCGGGACGGTGAAAAAACGCAGCGTTTTGGCGGAAGTACCCTTAGGGGAGATAGAATCGATAAAGAAGGAGTTGCTTGAGCCAACCGGCGAGAAAACATTGCCTTTGCCGGCGGAATTACTGCTGTTATTATTGTCGCTTTCGCTGGGAGGCGTCGTGAGAAAAATCTTGATGTTGCGGACGGCTTTTGCGGCGCTGGTATTCTGAAACGTCATATTCAAGTCGAAATTTTCCCCGGCTCCGGCGATGACCGGGTTGACGCTGTAGCTGCTGAGAATTATTTTCGGGACGCCTTTAGTGGAACTTTTGCCGGTGACGGGAACGAAAAACTGCTGCGTTTCCTCGCGCGCCGCGCCGCTCGCGTCCTCATAATTCAGTTTTATAGTGACCGGATAATTACCGCTTTCGAGAGCGCTGGCCTGTTTCAGGACAAAAGTGACGGGTACGGCGCCGCCGCCGGCCAGATTACCCAGTTTGCGCACGTTCGTTTCCCCGATCAGCGAAAGTTTGTCGGGCGAGAGATCAAGCAAGGTCAAGGTTAAATTTCTCGCTTCAGAGGAACCGGTGTTATTGATGTTGAAACTGACGGTTGTTCCTCCGCCGCCCGGCGAAAAAGCCATGTTTTTCAGGACGAATCCGCCGCCGGTTTTCTTGGCCCCGGTTACGCTGATATAGAGGCTGTCCGTGACGGGGGAGGTCCGGCCGTAGATCTTGCCGCCCGGATCCATATAGACGAAAGCGAATTTCATCGTATAAACCTTTGTTTCCGCCGTAGGATCGATGAGGAAGGAAAAGGAAACATTGCGGGATTTATTGTACTCAATATCTCCCAGATCCTGGATCACATTGACGCCGTCCGGTTTGAAAACGCCGTTATCCTCAAAAACGGGCTGAATCTGAACATTTTTCGCGTTTTCCCAGCCGATGTTTTCCACCGTGAGGGAGAGATACAGCCGCTCGCCGGCCTGACCGCTGGGAGTGGCCTTGGGTTTGAGCCGGAGATAGGGGGAGTTCTGCTCGTCTCTGGCGGGCGGGTTTTCGTCACGGGCGGGAGCGGAGGCGACGTTCACCTTGATCTGGCTGTTCTTGACGCCAAGCTCTTCGCCGGAATGAGCGAGCTTGGCCCGGATCGGGATCGTATTGCGCGAAGCGCCGTCATAGGTGAGCGGAATGACGGTCTCGCCGCCCAGATTGTTGCCGAACCATTGCATCCCCGGCAGTTTGGCGGTTTCGCCGCCGTTAGTCAGATAAAAACTGCAGGCCGATTCGTCGATATAAAATTTGACGTCGTTCGGACGGGAATCCACTAAACTTTTGTGCGCGCCGTCGCCAAGCTGATCCAGCGTCAGGCGAAGCTCAAATGACGTGCCGGGCGCTATCACGTTTTGACCGGTAATGTTGTGATTTTTGACGGCAAAATCCTCTCCGGCCGCCCAAACAGGCGCGCTGAATATTAACCCTGCCAGCAGGCACGCCACCGCGCAGAATGAGAAAAACTTGAATTTATTCATTTTTTAGTTTGCCGACGCGAGCAGGCCCGCGTCACGCTCCTTTCATTTCAGCGTATTCATTTGTTTCATTTACTTCATTTGGATCTTTGGGTTCATTTATTTTAGTGATTTCATTAAATTTTTCGCTTTCCACGCAGCCGTCCCGGATAGTCACCACCTGATTCATATAGCCGGCGATTTCCGGTTCATGGGTGACGAGGATGAGGGTCTGACGGTTGGCGCGCGCGATTCGCGTCATCAGGTGCATGACCTCGTCTGTTGTTTTTGTATCTAAATTGCCGGTAGGTTCATCCGCAAAAATGATTTCCGGATTGCTGACAAAAGCGCGGGCAATGCCGACGCGTTGCTGCTGGCCACCGCTCATTTGCGAAGGGCGGTGGTGGAGGCGTTCGCCCAGGCCGACCGCCGTCAGCATGTCCGCCGCCATTTTTTGTCTGATCTTACGCGGCTTCCCCTGGAAAATCATGGGCATTTCCACATTTTCCAGCGCCGTGCGCGTCGGCAGCAGATTGTAAGCCTGAAATATGAAGCCGATGTGTTTTTGCCGGAAAAGCGCCAGTTTTTCTTCACTCATCTTTTCCACATGCCGGCCTTTGATGATGATTTCGCCGCTCGACGGCTTTTCCAGACCGGCCATCATGTTCAGCAAAGTGGATTTGCCTGAGCCGGAACTACCAAGCAGACAGCAGAAAGCGCCTTCCGCGATGTCAAGATTCACGCCCTGCAGAGCGGAAACTTTTTCCTGCCCCATTTGATAGATTTTATAAACATTTTTGATTGAAATAATGTTGTTCACTTTCATCCTCCGACTGTTCCATCCGGTTTTACTACTGTACCATAGTATTCTGGAAAACACCAGCTATAATTGCTAGTAATTGCTCCGGACAGACCAAGATTTCCGGGACGCCTCCGCCGCCAACACCCGGCCAGGCAGAAAAGCCGCCTAAATTAACGAACGTTCGTAAGGAAATTGTAACAAGGTCTGCGGTGATTGTCAAGCGATCCAAGGTGAAAATCAGGATTTTTTTAAATTTGTGACCTATGCATGTCGTGATATTTCAAAATTTAAGATAATAATCACTATTTTATATTAAGCTCTTGTGCCAGGCGGTCGCGGGTGGTAGAATACTTGCACGGGTTTCGTCCAGAGGGAAAAAACGCGTCAGGGAGTTAAAAAGCATGAGCGTCGCCGCGGTTCGGGAATATTTCCGCCGGTTCGGCCTGGCAGATAAAGTGATGGAATTCGAGACCTCAAGCGCCACGGTGGAATTGGCGGCGGCGACTTTGGGGGTGGAACCGGCCCGCATCGCCAAAACCTTGTCCTTGCGTTGCGGGGAAGGCTGCGTTTTATTGGTGACGGCCGGAGACGTGAAAATAGACAACCGGAAATTTCGCGATTTTTTTCAAACCAAAGCGCGTATGCTGCCGGCGGACGAATCCTTGCGCCTGACGGGTCACGCGGCGGGAGGCGTCTGTCCTTTCGCTCTGCCGCCGGGACTGGAGGTTTACGCCGATATCTCCTTGCGCCGCTTCCGCACGGTCTTTCCGGCCTGCGGCAGCGGCAGCAGCGCCATAGAACTGACGCCGGACGAGCTGGACCGTTGCGCCGCCGTCCGTCAGTGGGTTGACGTTTGCCGTCCGCGGGACGAAATACCGGCTCAAATAATTGATTAACTTATCTTTCCTTGATTTGAAATAGTTGCGTTTTTTAAACGGATATAATATAATATAATTAAAATTAGCTGAGAGAGGCATCGGCGTTTTTCAGGTAATTCGGATTATTTTACTACGGTCGCGGAACATGGAGGATAATTATGCCGTCAGTATCGGTCTGTTGTTCGCAATGCGGCGCGGAGAGCCAGGTAGAGGCCGGTAAGGAAGCGTATGTTTGCTCTAATTGCGGCGAGCCGGTCAGTACGGA
The DNA here is from genome assembly GCA_031255985.1 of Gracilibacteraceae bacterium. Lineage (GTDB taxonomy): Bacteria > Bacillota > Desulfitobacteriia > Desulfitobacteriales > Syntrophobotulaceae > JAIRRL01. The sequence continues at coordinate 11,543 of JAIRRL010000067.1, read as the reverse complement.
AAAGGCCGTCCGGCTGTACGAGACGCGGCAGGCGGAGAAAATCAACGCTTCGATTCAAATAGCGGAATACGACCGGCGCAAATTTCGGATTGAAAACGGCGTCCTGGTCAAATATTTCGGCGCCGACAGCAAAGTAGAAGCGCCTTTTGGCGTGCGGAGCCTTGGCAACGAGGCTTTCGGCGATTGCCTGACTTTGCTGGAGGTGGTTTTGCCGCCTACCGTAGTGGAAATCGGGGCGAAAGCTTTTTCAAACTGCGCCAATCTGACCAGCGTCACGCTTGCGGACGGAATGAACGTCATCGGCCCCTGGGCTTTTTTCGGCTGCATCAGTCTCACGGAAATAAAGCTGCCCGACAGTGTGACGACGATTGAGCCGTGGGCTTTTTACGGTTGCACAAGCTTGCGCAAAGTGCGGTTGCCGGCCACGATCACCGCGTTGAAAGAGAAATCGTTTTCGGGTTGCAGCGGCTTGAAAACAGTTGAACTGCCGGATTCGCTGCGGGAAATAGGGGATTGGGCCTTTTTCGGCTGCCGCGATCTGGAAACAATTACCATTCCGCCCGGCGTACTGTCAATCGGAGCCTGGGCTTTTTTCGGTTGTCTAAATCTAATCAGTCTCGTCATCCCGGACAACGTTGAAACGATCAAGGAATCGGCTTTTCAGGATTGCATGAAATTGACCGATCTGACCGCGCCGGCCAGTCTGATCGTCCAGAAGGATGAAAATAATAACTGGATCAGTTTGGTGAAATTCGCTTTCAAGGGCTGCACCAATTTGGGCCAGGTGGCGATCGCGCCGGGAGCGGCCGAGCTGCCCGCCTACGCTTTTTATGAATGTACGGCCATAAAATCCGTTGAACTGCCGGCCGGCCTGAAAAAAATAGGCCAGTCCGCTTTTCAGGGCTGTTCGTCTCTGAAACGGATTCCGCTGCCGCCGAGCCTTGAGGATATAGGTCAGTTTGCTTTTGCCGGCTGTTCTTCCATATTGGCGCTGACGCTGCCGGATGGAATCAGCCGCATCGCGGACAGCGCTTTTGCCGGTTGCCAAACGATGAAAAACATCGATTTGCCCGCCTCGCTCCGCCTGATCGGCGCCGACGCATTTTCCGGCTGCGTCAAGCTGACCGACGTTCTGCTGCCGGAAGGAACCGTCGAGATCGGCAAAAGAGCTTTCGCCAGCTGCGCCGCCCTGACCAGCGTCAATCTGGTTTCGACGCTGAAAGTGGTTGAGGAAAGGGCGTTTGAGGGCTGCATTACCCTCGCTACCGTGAAGATGACGGAAGAAATGCGTCAGGACGCCGAAGCCTTGGAAAAAGCTTTTCGGGGAACGCCGTTTTTTCATGATTTCACGAACGAAATGGCGCGTTCGCAATGGCGTAAGCAGGGGCGATGCTCGTATTGCGGCGGCCAGTTGAATTTTTTTGGCAAAGTATGTAAATCCTGCGGACAAAAAAACTGAATGAAGAATCTGTTAATAATATTTTTCGCCGTGGCGGCGGCGGCGGTGGTTTATGTGTTCCAGCTGCGCGAGGCCTGGCTGACGCGCGATCTGACCTATGAGCGGGCGCGGGAAGGCTATGTAACCCATGATGAAGTCCTGCCGGCGGTGTTTGTCCGGTCGGAAACAGTGGTTTACGCGCCGGGGGCCGGAGCGCTTAGTTTTACCGTGCCTGACGGGCAAAGAGCGCGGAAGGGGGAGACCGTCGCCCGCGTTGACGGGCGGGATATAATCGCTCCCGGCGCCGGTCTTTTTTGCGCGCGCGTGGACGGATTGGAGGAAATTCTCACCCCGGCGGCTCTGCTGGAAGGCGATTTAGAGGAATTGTTCGCTGAATGCGGCGGAGCGGAGGAAGCTGCCTTCAAGGGGATTTTGCCGGCCGGGGCGGGCGAAACCGCAACCGAAAATGAACCCGCGAGCCTTTCCGCCGCCGGAGACGAGACCGGCGCGGCGGCGGGGCGGAATTACGCGCCGGCGGGCGGCGCGGCGGGAAAAATAATAAATAATCTGCGGCCGGCCTGGGCCTATATTGCCGCCGCCAATACGCAAGGCGTCCTCAAAGGGGATAGTATCTCCGTCAACGTGGACGGAGCGCTTCGCTCCTGCACGGTGGAGCGGGTGGCCGTGCGGGAGGGCGGGCTGGTCGTTTCTTTTCCCCAGTATATAAACACCGTGACGGAAACGCGGGTCAAGGAAGTAGGCTGGCAAAAACAGGCGCCGACCCGCGGCGTCGTCGTGTCTACGGCAGCCCTGTTCGCCCTGGGAGAGGAAGTGGGGATTTACGCGGTCGAAAGCGGCGTCATCAATTTCCGCCGCGTCAAAGTGCTGGATCGGAACGACGCTTGGGCCAGCGTGGATAATCTCAGGCCGGGATATATAGTAGTGACGAATCCCCGGGACGGGCTTCAGGGCATGGCGGTCAGCGCTACGGTTAACGCCGTCAAATGACCGCGGGCCGGACTTAGGTTTCTCAGGGCTTAGTCTTACGTTTATACATATAAGACTAAGCATATTAAGCATATACTTATGCCGCGTCGTCCTCATTCGCTGCGCATGAGTTTTTCCAGGCTGGCGTTTTCCTCTTCCGGCGTCGTAATGGCGCCTTCCAGCCAGAGCTGACGGATCCGGCGCAGCAGCCGGCCGACCCGCGGGCCTTCTTCCACGCCGAGACGCACGAGATCCAGGCCCTTGAGGCGCGTATGAATACGCGCCCGCGCTGTCTCGTATTTTGTCATCGCCGTTTGAAACTGTTTCTGCGCCCCGACGATATCACGGAGGAAATAAGGCGTATCGCGCATGATATCGTCCATGGCGGCCAGGTCGTCCCAATCCGGGCCGCCGGCCATTTTTTCCATCAAAGCCATGTAATCGCGCGTCACTTTCACCAGCGAACGGGTCAGTTTCAGGCGGGAAAGCACGAGTTCTATCTGGCGGTTGTCCATGCGTTGCAGCGTGAGCAGCCATTTTCGCGCCAGCGTCCATCTGACCGCTTCTTCCGGGTTTTCCCCGCAATGCCAGGGCAGTTCCTCCCCGAACCAGCGCGTGAGAATACGGGCCTGCTCCAGGTGAGCGAGCATGGTCTGGTAGTTTCGTTCGTCATATATGGCCAGCCATTCCTCCGTGAAGCGTTCCTGGCTGACTTTGGCAAAAGCGCCGGCTTCCAGGGCGACGCCGATCGCCTCCCGCGTCAGTTTATCCAGGCGGAAGCCGTACCGGCCGGCAAAGCGCACCGCCCGCATGATGCGCGTCGCGTCGTCCATAAAACTCATATTGTGCAGAAAACGGATCTCTTTTTGCATGAGGTCGCGGCTGCCGCCATAGTAGTCGATGAGCCGTCCGTAAGAATCCCGGTTCAGGCAGAGCGCCATGGCGTTAATCGTGAAATCCCGGCGGAATAAATCCTCGCGCAGCGTGGATTGTTCCACCTTGGGCATGGCGCCCGGATAATCGTATTCTTCCATGCGACTGCCCGCGATATCCACATGGAAGCCGTTTTTGAGAAAAAGCCGCGCCGTGCCGAACTCCTGATGCCGCACATGTTTATATACGTCAAGCCGTTTTTCCATTAATTGGGCAAAATGTAATCCGTTTCCTTCGATAACAAAGTCAAAATCCTGCAGCGGCTCGCCCAACAGAAGGTCGCGCACAAAACCACCCACGAGGTAGACCGGCCGGTTCATCTCGTCCGCCGCCGCCGCCGCCGCCGTCAGTACCCGGCGGACGGCGTCCGGCAAGGATTCCAGCAGGTGAATCGTCTCCTCCTTGTTGGCGATGCTTCTTTCCCGCACGATATTATCGTCAGCGGAAACGACCGTGCCGTAAATCAGGCGCAGCACGTCGCTGCGGGAGACGATGCCGGCCAGTTTGCCGTTTTCCACCACGGGCACGCGGCCTATGTCGTTCTGGATCATCAGTTTTTGCACGCCTTCCCAATGCGTGTCCGGCGAGGCCGTCACAACGTCCCGCGACATGAAGCCCTTGACCGGAGCGTGCTGCAAGCCGTATTTTAAGGCTTTGTCCACGTCGCGGCGCGAAATGATGCCGACCAGCTCGCCGTTCTGCACGACCGGCATACCGGAATGAGCGTATTTCAGGAGCAGATTGCCCGCGTCCTCCAAAGTCGTGTCCGGCGTCACGGTGCGCACGGGAAAACTCATGATGTCGCGGGCGAGGTTTGGCTGAGCCGCGTATTTCCGTATCTCCTGCCGCAGTTCCTCTATCACCGGAAAAAGGTCGCCGCGTTTCAGCGTGGCCGAAGCCGCGTACAGATGGCCGGCGCCGTGAAAAGCTTGCAGAATGTCGCGCACAGGCAGGGCGTCGGCTTTGGAGCGGCCGACGATATTGACGCGGCCGGGCATTTTTACGACGATAAACCAAACATCCGCGTCTTCGATTTCCCGCAGTTTGTGGATGAGCAAAGCCAGACCGCCCACATACTGGTCGCATTCCGCCCAGGAGATAAAAATCGGGATTTCGTTCTGCCGGATGATGTCCTTGTTGCGCATGAGCTGCTGGAACAAATCCATCTGATCCGGCGTGAGCGGACGGCGCAGATATTCAGCCACAACACCGAGATGCCCGCCTTGGGTCAGCAGCCAGGCGACAGCGGCGGCGTCGCGGGGAGTGGTGTTTTCCAGGAGCAGGCTGCCCGTGTCGTCGTAGATTCCGAGCAGCATGAGCGTCGCTTCCATCGCGCTGACTTTCAGTCCGGCCTGGATAATGCGCTCCACCAACAGGGTCACGCAGGCCCCGGTCTGCTCGACCACTATGTTTTCCCCCAGCGCGCCGGCGTGAGGGTGGTGGTCAAAGACGAAAAGCGGCTTGTCCTGCAAAGCGCGTAAAGTCTCCCCGTTGGACACGGCCCGGCTCAGATCGGCCGTATCGACGAGGATCACGGCGTCCACCGTCTCCAAATCCAGGTCTTTCAGTTTGCGGCAGGGGAACAGGTCTTTGGTCAAAGCCATGAATTCCTGCACAAATGAATTGCTTTTGCCGTTAATGGCGAGCACGGCTTCCGGCATAAGTATTTTGGCGGCCACCATAGAGGCCAGCGCGTCAAAATCCAGGCTGATATGTCCGAGAATTATTTTCACGCCAGTTCTCCGGGAGTTATTTTTCTATTGTTCATAATGTTCCTGTTCTTCTTAATTCTTATTCTTCCGGTTGTTCCTGTTCCTCCGGCTGTTCACGCCGCGCCGCCGTCCGCGCCGTTCAGGCCGGGAGGGGAAAAGCGGCCAGCAGCAGAGCCGCCGCGTAAGCGAGTCCGTAAACCGTATTGGCGCGGGCCGTTCCGCGCATGGCCGGGAGCATGACCGCCGCCGGCGCGTTTTCGCCGCGCCGGAACAGGAGGATCGATTTTCGGGCCGGGAGGATACTCAGGAGCGGCAGCAGGAACCAAAGACCGAAGCCGGGCCGGAAACATAAGCCGACGCTCCAGACGAAAGCCAGGGCGAAAAGCGCGGCCAGGAAGACGACGCCGCGGCGGTGGCCGAGTAAAATGACCAGAGTGCGGCGCCCGCCCGCCGCGTCGCCCTCGCGGTCGCGGATATTGTTCGCCGTCAGGATGGCGGCGATGAGCAAGGCCACCGGTAGGGAGATGACAAAAACAGCCGCCGTCACAAAACCTGTTTGGATAAAAAAGGAAATTCCGATGACGAGACTGCCCAAGAGCAGCCCGGCCGCCGCCTCACCGAAAGGAGAGGCGGCGATCGGGTACGGCCCGCCGGTGTACAGATAGCCGCAGATCATGCAAAAAGCGCCGAGCGGCAATAGGATAAAGCTGCTGCGGGCAGCCAAAATCACGCCCAGCGCGGCGGCGGCGGCGTAAAAACCGAGGGCCAGGCCGAGAACGAAACGCGGGCTTAGGCCGTCGCGGACAATCGCGCCGCCGATGCCGACGCTGGCCGCCGTGTCCAGACCCCGGACATAATCGTAATATTCATTGAAAAGATTTGTGGCGATCTGGATAAACAGGCAGGCGGCCAGCATGATCAGGGCGGGCGGCGGAGAGAAAACGCCCGCCGCCTTGAAAGCGTAGGCGCTGCCGACCGCGACCGGCACAAAACTGGCGTTCAGGGTATGCGGGCGCAGTATGCGCCAAAAAACGGATAAAGTCACTTGCTCCCGTCTCTTTCCCGCGAATTGCCTTATAATATTACCACAAACCTCCGCCGGTATCAAGTAGGCGCTGCGGGCGGCGGGAAGAGCGGCGTTCCCCGCGGCGGCGGGAACGGGGACTCGAAATTTTTAGGGCCGGCAATTGAGGCAGGGGACATATCCGGCCGTCGTCGCGTCCTCCCGCCGAGTGAAGTAAACCCGGTTTTCCGGGTTGGGAAGCGTCCAGCAAGTGGGCCGGTGGAATTTATGCGTGCTTATGTGGCCGATATAGTTGACGGCGGTCAGCTGACCCGGCGTGTAAAACAGCGGATTGAGAACAATCCCCTTCTTTGTGTATTCCATATGCAAATGCGGCCCGGTGCTGACGCCGGTGCTGCCGACGTGGCCGATGAGATCGCCTTTGCGGACCGTCGCCCCGTCCGTTACGGTTTGGTCAAGCAGATGGGCGTAAAAAGTGTTGTCGCCGTTGGGTTTGCTGATCCGCACCCACAGGCCGTAATCGGTAATCCTGTCTCCCCCGGCGGCGGCGACGCCGCTGTGACAGGCATAGACCGGGGCGCCTTCGCTTTTGGGGATGTCGAAACCGGTGTGCGGCCGTTTTTCCCGGTATATCGGATGAACCCGGTAGCCGAAACGGTCGGAGGACACCCATCCCTCCGGAAAGGGAGAACCGAGTTCCCGCCGCGTCGTAAACAGGCCGGCTTGACTCAGGGCGTCCATTTTTTCCTGCTCGGCCGCCGTCAGGAGGAGGGCGGCGTTTTCCGTCAGGTATTCGGTAAAAGGTTTAGCCGTGAGTTTGACGTCCATATGGTAGACTATCGTTTCGGACGAGTCGTCTACGCCGTCGTCCGGGTCGGAATCCGACGAGTAAATTATTTCCTCCCACTCTTCCAAACTCAGAGAATATAGCTGACCGTGCAGCCGGGTGATTTCCGCCTGTACGCTATGGGCGGCCCCTCCGTCCGGCGGGATGATCAGCTTGGCCAGGGTGTAATCGTCATATTTGCTGTCCAGATAGGCGAGGACGGTTTCGGCGTCGGTTTTTACGTCAATGCGGCTTAAAGCCGTGCTTTTGCCGTTGAGATAATAATGGAACGCGTCAATGCCCGAATTTTCGCTTTCCACGCGCAGCACTTTCATTTTGAGATCGGCGTCTAGCTCGGTGATCCAGCTCCAGGTTTCCGTCAGGGCCAGATCCGTTGATTTGAGGGAAATAACCGGGAATACCGAGGTTACGGCTGAAACCCCGCCGGAGATGAAAGCGAAAAAGATTATCAGCATAACCGCGATGCCGGCGGTTTTGCGGACGAGGGGATTGGTCAGCAAACGGACGGCGCTTCTGCCCAAACGATAAGCGCGCCGTACCTGAAAAACGGCGTTCCGCGCCCGGACGACGGCCTGTAGGCCCGCGTCCTCGCCGCCGCGAAACCCCAAGACGGCTTCGGCTGCTTCCTGCCGGAGAACGCGGGCGGCGGAGGCGGCGCCGGAGCGGGCCGCCCGCCCGCTGTGGCGCCAATAAACGGCGCCGGCTTGTTTGACGTTCAGGTCGCCGCGCCGCGTGGCCCGGTACAGTTTTACTCCGAGCGATATGTGGCGGAGAGCGCCGCGGGCGGCCGTCGCTCCGGCGCCGCGGGCGCGGCGGAATCCCCGGATGGCGTATTTGCCCGCTAAGGCTCTGATGCGGGATTGAGCGTCATTTGTTTTGTCCCGGCTGAGAGCGGCTTCGATTTTGCGATCTATTCTCGCCCCGGCTGCGCCTAAGATTTTGACAGGCAGAGGTTGGGGGCGCTCCCGTCTTTCCGTATTATCGCCGGTCAAAGGTGATCGCGGCGGGGGAGAGACCCGCTCCCGTCTTTCCGTATTATCGCCGGTCAAAGGTGATCGCGGCGGGGGAGAGACCCGCTCCCGTCTTTCCGTATTATCGCCGGCCAAAGGTGATCGCGGCGGGGGAGAGACCCGCTCCCGCCTTTCCGTATTACCACTGACCAAAGGTGATCGCGGCGGGGGAGAGACCCGCGCCGGTCTTTCCATATTACCACTGATTAAAGAAGATCGCGACAGAGGAGAGACCGCCGGTCTTTTCATATTGCCGCCGGCTAAGGAGCGCGCCGGAGAACCGCGTTTGAGATGATATACGGCCATTTTTCCCCCTCTTTCCTTATAGGCAGAGACGCCTCCAGGCGCTTAAAGCGCCGGCGAAGCCAGAGCCGGATTTTCCTGCACAGATATTTTATCATAAATAGCATTTTTTGTCAAATATATCCTTGTAAAATATTTCCTTAGACTTATCTCCGTATTTATGTAATAATTTGTCCATGCGCCGCCTTTCGCGTCTCTGATAAGCGAAGGGCCGCCGGCGGAGATCTGACTGGATTTAGGAAAGGAAACAGGATGCTGAAAATAGAAGGGCTGACAAAGAAATACGGCGACAAGCGCGCTGTGGACGATTTGTCCTTGCAAATCGCCCAAGGCGAGATATGCGGCTTCATCGGTCACAACGGAGCGGGCAAGACCACGGCTATCAAGGCCGTGTGCGGCGTTCTCCGGTTTGACAGCGGCGAAATTTACATCGGCGGCCAGTCGGTGAAAAAAGAACCCATGGCCTGCAAGCGAATGACCGCTTATGTGCCGGACAATCCCGATCTTTATGATTTTCTGCCGGGTATAAAATATCTGAACTTCATAGCGGACGTTTATGGGATTGACGCCGGCGAGCGCCGGCGCCGGATTCATCAATACGCCGAGATATTTGAGCTGACCGCCGACCTGGCCGCCCCGGTTTCGGCTTATTCCCACGGCATGAAGCAGAAACTCGCGCTCATGGCGGCGTTAATCCACGAACCGCGCTTCATGGTGTTTGACGAGCCTTTTGTCGGCTTAGACCCCAAAGCAAGCCGGACAGTAAAAGATATAATGCGGCAAAAATGCGACAACGGCGGGGCGGTGTTCTTTTCCACCCATGTGCTGGAGGTGGCGGAAAAACTGTGCGATAAGGTGGCGATCATCAAAGGCGGCAAACTTGTGGCCTGCGGGGATATGGAGACGGTGCGCGGCGACTCGTCTTTGGAAGAGGTGTTTTTCGAGATCGAGGGAGAGGGGACTGGGGCGGATGATTAGAAAACTGTTCCTTCTCAACCTGAGAGCGCTTCTGTCCGGCGTTTTGAAAAGCAATTCCAGGGGCAAAGGGCCGGGCGCGGCTAAAATGGTATTCGCGGCCGTCGTCGGAATTGCGCTGGCGTTTTCAATTTTTTCCATGTTTTACATGATGTTCAACTTCGTCTGCGAATCGTTTTTTACGGCGGGAATCGGGTTTATGTATTTCTCCGCCTTTGCGATCACGGTGTTCTCGCTCTGCGTTCTCAGTTCCGTCCTGACGGGGGCGGCCATAGTGTTCGGGGCGAAAGACAACGAACTGCTGCTGTCCATGCCGATAAAACCAGCCGATATTTTAATCGGGCGCTTATTGACTCTGTTCACAGCAGAGTACGCCATAACCTTTTTAGTGGCTTTGGCGGCGTTCGTCCCTTGGCTCGCGGGCGGTTTCGCCACGGGATCCGGGATTCTGCTGTTCGTCGCCGGCGCGCTGCTGCTGCCGCCCATGGCCCTGTCGGCCGCGCTGTTGCTCGCCTGGCTCCTGACGCTGATCTCGTCGCGTCTCCGTCATAAAAATATCGTCACGCTGGCTATTTCAGTCGCGTTTCTCATCGCCTATCTGTATTTTTACATGAATATGCAGAGCTATCTGGGCGAACTCGTGGCCAAAGGGGGCGAACTCGCGGAAGCTTTCCGGGCGGCGGTTCCGCCTTTTTACCTGTTCGGCGTCAGCGTCGCGGACGGCGATATTATGAGCGGCTTGGCCTTCGCCGCTTGGGCGGTCGCGCCGTTTGCCGCCGCGTTGCTGCTGCTCGCGGCAAATTACCATAAGGTACTCACCACGAACAGAGGCGGCGCCAAAATCGTATACCGCGAAAAACAAGTCGCCGCCAAAAGCGCCTTATCCGCGCTCATCGGCAAAGAAATGGCCAGATTTTGGAGCAAGCCGGCCGTCGTCCTGAACTCGTCGATCGGCTCTGTCTTTATGCTCGTCTCTCCGCTCTTGCTGATAAAACAGACGGGTATTCTCGCGCAGTTTACCACTTTCGCCCTGATAACCAACACCGCGCCTGCAACGCTTTTGGCCGCGGCACTGGCTATTCTCGCTTCGTCAAACAATCTGGGAGCGTCGCTCGTGTCGCTGGAGGGCAAAAATCTCTGGATAACGCAAAGCGTCCCCGTATCGGCGCGAACTGCACTGCGCGCGAAGCTCGCGGCTCATTTGCTGACATCGTCGATTCCCTGCCTGTTTGCCTCGCTTTGTTTTGGGGCGGTTCTGGCGGCCGGCCCGGCGGACTGGCTGCTTCTGCTGATCGCGCCCCAGACGGTTATCGCCTTTATCGCCGTCATAGGGCTGACGCTGAATCTCTATTTCCCGAAACTCGACTGGACGAGTGAAGTTCAAGTCGTCAAGCAAAGCGCGCCGGCAATGTTCACGCTGTTTGGCGCCTGGCTCATTTTAGCCGGTTTGGGCCTGCTGTACGGTTTTGTTTTTTCCGCCCTCCTTCCGGTCACGGCCTACCTGTGGATCTGCGGCGCCTTCTTTGCCGCGGCGGGCGGCTGCGGCTATGCCTGGCTGATGAAAAGAGGGGCGAAGATGTTCGCGCGACTATGACCGGGTTCCCGCCTGTGACCATGCAAACAAGAGAGCAAGAAAGTAGAGGTGCGAAATGTCGGTAATGACAATTGTTTTTGTATTAGTCGGGCTGCCGGCGCTGGGCGTAATAATCGGCGCCGCAACGCGAAAACCGCTGGTTTGGCGGCTTGCCGGAACTATACTCTGCTTTGAGACGATCTTCGTCTTAGGAAGTCTCTGGGCAATCCTGGCAGGCAGCCCGCAGTTGCTGAACTTGTTTGGCCCCTCCGGCCGGATCTTGGCTATTGCGGTCTGCGGCGGTCTGTTCCTGATAAGTCTGCTGTTCATATGGAAACCGTTCAAAGTGAAAACGCGCCGGATAGCCGCCTTGGCGCTGGCGGCCGCGCTGCTGGTAACGACCGTTTCAGCTGCCGGCGTTCAAATCTACCGGAACAGTTTTCTCCAAATCGGCGACATGGAGATTGCGCTTCATCGATACGCGCCCTTTGGCGACACCGCCCAAAATGGCGAGGGCGAAACGCTGGTCAAAACGCTGGCCGGCCCTTCTGCGCTGACTTTCACAGACAATCTGCCTTTGTTGGACGGCGCGACCGCCCTGTACCCGCTCTACTCGGCCTTTGCGCGGGCGACGTACCCGGCGGGGGACTACGGTCCCCATTACATGTTGCCGGGCATAATGGCGGATAAATATTATGACATCCCTGCATACGCCAAACCTGCCGCGGCGGACGCTTATTA
>JAIRRL010000158.1 GCA_031255985.1 Gracilibacteraceae bacterium | reverse complement strand
CCCGGCTTCAGCCGCGTCGACGCCGAAGGTCTCGGCGAAAATGTTTGTGTACTGCTCAAGGTTGGTCATTTGTTAATCTCCTTCACTTTGCTCCGTTTTGCTTTGCTCCATTTTGCTTTGCTCCGTTTTGTTTGGCCGCGCTTTATTTTGCTTGGCTGCGCGCTACGCTTTCAAACTATCGCGCCGCCGTCCACGCCTATGATCTGGCCGGTGACATAGGCGGACAAATCCGACGCCAGGTACAAACAGGTTCGCGCCGTTTCGGCCGGCGTTCCGAGGCGGCGCATACCGATGCGGGCTATTTGCTCTGCGACGCGGCTTTCGCCGATAGAGCGGAACATATCAGTGTCGATCATGCCGGGCGCGACGGCGTTCACCCGGATATTAAACGGCGCGAGTTCCTTGGCCGCCGTCCTGGTCATCGCGACGACCGCGCCTTTTGAAGCCGAGTAGGCGAGTTGGCCCGCGTTGCCGTTCACGCCGACTATGCTCGCCAGATTGATGATTGAGCCGCTGTTTTGTTTTTTCATAACCCGCGCCGCGAGCTGCAAGAGTTCCATAACGGCGAATACGTTGACGGCAAAAATATCGCGAACGGTATGCGCGTCAATCATGCCGATCAGGGCGTCTTTCATCACGCCGGCGTTGTTCACCAGGCAGTCGAGGCGCCCCTGCTCTTTCTTTATCCTCATCACGGCGGCTTTGGCGGCCTGCGCGTCGGTCACGTCAAAATACAGCGGGATGAGCCTATCGCTCGCCTGATCGGCCAAGCTGCCCTCCCCGCGGGCGTTGGCGTAGACGAGAGCGCCGTTTTCGACAAAAAGTTCAGCCGCGGCCCGGCCAATTCCCCGGTTTGTTCCTGTGATCAAAGCTATTTTTCCCGCAAGCAGCATTTGTGAATTCGCCTCCGAAATTATTCAGCGGTTAGCCGCTGTGTTTTACGTACACATAAAAGGTTGCCATTATCCGGTAGCCAAGGGCAAGATGGGCGTTCACCGACGGCATATTGTTGGTGGAAACCCCGCCGCGGGCGTATTTGGCGCCGGCCGCGGCCGCCTGGCGGAGGGAAGCGGCTATGACGCCGGTTCCAAGGCCGGCGTTTTCGTATTCTTTATACACGCCGACAAACAAAACGTGGCTTTCCCCCTTTTCCGCCCGCGAGACAAAGAAACCGGCGGCTTTGCCTTTCCACACGCATTTGAAGGCTTCATACCCGTTGGCCAGCGAGTCCTCGATCCAGCCGATATAACGCCGCGCCGCCTGGGCCGGAGTGAAACCCGGATCGACATATACGCGGTCGGTATAAAAAATGTTCAGCCGCAACTGGCGGTTAAGTTCCGCCAAATCAGCTTCATTCATGGGTTCGCAGACGATGCCGGCGGCAATGCGTTTTGCCATGGAGGGAAGGGCGCTTTCGAGATTCTTCAAGTCGCGCCGCGCGTCGAACATCGTCTCTATGTAGCGATAACCCATATCCTCCAGCTTGAACATAAGCTCTATCGCCCCGGCCGGGCAGCGGGCGACCGTATACTCGCAGGCCAAGGCGCGGATTTGCTCCAAATCGGCGGGGGTTTCGCTCCCGTCCAGGTTGACCTCCATCGCGGTCACGCCCAGATTGCGTTTCTCCCAAGTCGCGTCGGTTATTTTCAAATTTCCACCTCCATCGCTGCTACTATCAACTATATTCATCCGGCCCTAAAAGTCAAGTCTTTTTTATTTTTTCGGGCGGTTCCCGCCAAACAGGGACACGGGCCGCCTTGGGCGGGCGGCCCGTATCCCTGTTCCTGTAGGGGACGCCGCCTTCGGCGTCCCGGTTCCCCTGTCCCTGTCTCGGCGGCCGCGTCCCCGTTATCCTGTCCGGAATTTTTCCGCTTCCGCCGCCGTCAATTCCCGGTCGCCCAGCCGCGCTTCCGCCGCGTCCATCAACTCCTGGAGCGAATACAGTTTTCCCCGGCGCAGGCTGCCTTCGCCGTCGTCAAAGACGGCGGCCCCGGCGTCCAGCTCGCCCAGATAACCGGGCAGTTCGGCCACCGTCTCCAGCGTGACCGGGTTCAGCAAAAAAGCATAGCGATCCCCGGCGGCGGAAACATAGCCGGCGGCGATGAAATCCCCCAGCGCCTCGGTTTCCGCCAGATAACCTTTTTCAGTAAAAAGGCGAACCAGCGCCCCCTCGCGCGTGTAGGCGGCGGCCCCGCCCCGGGGCGGGGAAATAAAAACATAGCCGCCGGTAAAATAAGCCTCCGCCCGGCCCTGGGCCGGAAAAACAAAACCCTCGCTCAAAACGCCGCCGCGGACAAAATATACCCGGCCTTCCGTCCCGTCGGCGACGGCAAAACCGTATTCGTCCGGGCCGGTTTTTCCCGCGCCGATCAAATCGCCGCCGCCGAGGTCGCGCCCGGCGAAAAAGACCCGGCCCGCCCGCGCGGTCAGCAGAGCCGGCCCGTCGTCCAGCGGCAAAGCCCGGTCGGCGTCCGCCCCGACGCTTTCAGCCGCCAGCGCCGCGCCGCTGGCCAAATCGTAGAGCCAAACCGTCCCGTCCGCTTTCAGCACGCTCACCCCGAATTCGGTATAAAGTACGGACTTCACGCCTTTTTTGCCAAATTCTTCCAGCAAAAGAGCGCCGTCCCGCCCGGAATAGAGACGGAACTCGCTCTCATACAGCACGGCCACATTGCCGCTTTTCCGGTCGTATTGGGTGTCCAGCACCTCCAGGGGGCGGGGGAAGAGGATTTCGGCCGCCAAGGTTCCGTCCAGGCCGCAGAGGCGCAGACCGGTATGGGAATAAAAAACCGCCCGCCCCAGCTCCGGCTGAATCTTGGCTTCCGAAAACTGGTAATCGGCGGCGTAGCGCAGGATTTCCTCCGCCCCGCCGTCCTCCTTGCGCAAAATCCGGACGGTTTCGGCGTCGTAGCTGCCCGTCAGGGCGAAACGCTCGCCCAAAGCGGCGAAATGGCAAACATAGTCCGACGGCCATACCGCCGCTTTGCCGCCGCCGTCGCCGGCGGCGAAGCGGTAGGCGCCGCCGCTCTCACAGGCGAGGAAGACCTCTCCCCGCCGGCGCAAAGTTTCCACTTGGCCGCCGGCGGTGAAAAGCACGGCCGGTTCGCCGCTTTGCGGGTCAATGGCCAGAACCTGTTCCTCAAAAGCCGCGTACAAGCCCTCGCCTTCGCCGCAAGGGACAAAATGAGAAGTCTCGGAGGTAAAACGGGTTATTTGCCTGGCCGCCGCCGCGTCGTAAACTGTATAAGAAGCCAGGTACGGGTCGTTTTCCACCATAGCGAAAGCCAGCATTTCGCCGGTAAAACCGCCGGCGAAATGGCTGGCGCCGGAAGGCGGGCAGACTACCGTCTCCCCGCCGCCGGCCGTCTCGAAGACGGAAAGAGAACCGTCCGCGAAACTGACGGCCAGCCGGTCGCCGCCGTGATCCAGGGCAAAGACGGCGTCGCGCGGATTGAGAAAAGCGCCCTCCACCGGTACGCGCATGACCCGGCCGCCAAAGTCGATCCGCCCCAGGGAGCGGCCGTCCGGGGCGTATAGCGACGCCGCGCTTTCGTCTTCATAGACGGCGGCGACGACCGCCGCGTCGGCGGAAACGGCGACGGCCGAGGCCGCGCCGCGCCGCCACAGCGTCCGGCCGACGCGGAGGTCATAGGCTTCCAGACCGTCCGCGCCGGCGAATACGATCACGTCCTCAGACAAAAAACGAGCGCCGGCGAGGACGGTTGGCGCCGTGGGCAGTTCAGCCTGCGGCTGGCCGCTGACGGGGGAGAAGACCGTGAGGGTAAAAGAAGAGACGGCGGCGGCGCGGGTTTCGCCGGGGGAGAGGATGAGCTGGCTGGGCGCGGCGGCTAAACTGACTGTTTTATACGGCCGGAAGCCGTCGCTCAGGTCATAAACGCCGAGCGCGTCCGCCAGCGCTTTTTCAGCCGCCGCGACCAAGGGCCGCTCCGGTTTGACCGGATCGGCGGGCAAAGCGGCGAGCGCCAAGAGCGCGGCCACGTCCGGATCGCCGTTTTCCAGTTCCCGCTCGGAATATTCCGCCAGCACATGGGACTGGTTTTCCAGTTTAAGTTGCATCTGCCGGTCTATTTGCAGATATTGCCAGAGGGAAAACAAAGTGAAAGAAAGAGAGACCGAGAGGACGGCTCCGGCAGCCGTGACCGTCCGCCGGAGCCGGCGGCGCAGATGCCGCCGCCGCAAATCGTCGAAAGCGCAGCCGAGGATCGGGGCGAGCAGGCGCAGTTTTTCCTCGTTCAGGAGTTTGAGGCTCCTTTTCCAGCTGGCGGCGCGGATATCGGCCGCCAGCGGCTCGACGAACACCGTTTTGCCGCCGACCTCCCGCTCGCGCAGACCGGGCGGGAAGGATTCGTCCGGTTCACCGCTGACGAGTAAGGCGATTATTTTATCCTTGCCCCGCAATGCCGCAAATTGCTCCACTTCGCGCATAACCCAGCGTGATTCGCAAGTGCGGGGAGAGCAGACGAGCAGCAAAAAGGCGGAGTTTTCCAGCGCATCGTTGATGCTGTCGGAGAGATTGGCCGAAGTCGGCAGTTCCTCCCGGTCGCGGAAAACGCGCTTGAGTTTTTTTTTGCCTGCTTTCCGAGCGATGGCGCGGGGAATCACGTAGGCTTCCAGCAGTTTATGCAGCCTCGCCGCCACCAGACCGTCCAGCCCCCCGTGCCGGTAGCTGATGAAGGCGTCGTATTTTAAGGATTCCGGTTTTTGGTTGACCATCAGCGCGCCTCCCGTCCGGCCAGGCGCGTTCCGGCCATGGCCGCCGCGCCCCAGAGCAAAAGCAGCGCCGCCATGACGGACGGAAGCAAGTAACCGGTGAAACTTTCCCTTACCGGCAGGGGAGGGGCAGCGGGCGGAAGGGCTGCCGCGAGCCGGGTAAAAGGGATATCCAAAGTACGGTCGGTGAAAACCGCGCTGAGAACGTGGCGGCCTTCCTCCGTCCGCGCCAGGCGTTCCTCGCTCACGCTCAGGATCGTGCTGCCGGAACGGACGTCGTAATCCGGGCCGGCAGTCCAGAAAACGCCGTCCAAATAAACTTCCCGGAATTCCGTGAGGGGAATGTCGATCCACACTTCCAGCGGACCGACGCCGTCATAGTAAAGGATGTATTCTCCCCCCGCTCCGGCCGGCGCGAGCGGCGGCGCGGGCAGAGCGGCGGGCGCGGCCGCCAAAACAGGCGGCGGCGCCGGCGGCTGCACGGCGGGGAGAGGCAGCGGCAGCAGCAGCGGCGCCGGCGGGATCACGGCTCCATCGTCCGCCGCCGGGACGGGTTCCACCGCCCGAACGACGATTATGGAACCGTCGTCGCCGCCGTCGCTGCTAAAATTCGGCCTCGCGACCGGTTCAGCCGGCGGCTCCGGTTCAGCCGGCGGCTCGGGTTCGGCCGGCGGCTCAGGTTCAGCCGGCGGCTCGGGTTCGGCCGGCGGCTCAGGTTCAGCCGGCGGCTCGGGTTCGGCCGGTTGTTCAGGTTCGGCCGGTTGTTCAGGTTCCGGCACAGGCAGTTCCAGTTTGAATTTTTGGGCCGAAACCAG